>JAFMSC010000607.1 GCA_017353825.1 Hyphomicrobiaceae bacterium
ATGCATGTCGTAGAGACCCCACGCGTTCGGCGCGAACGTCCCCACCTCAGCGGTCTTGTCGACTCCATACTGCGCCTGGCTATTGGCGATGCTGTCGCCGAACGCGTAGCGCGTCGTGGTCCCCGCCCGCGCCGCGTGCTCCCACTCGGCCTCCGACAGCAGCCGATAGGTCTTGCCGGTTTTGCGCGACAGCCATGCCACGTACTCTTTCGCGTCGTGCCACGATACATTGACGACCGGCCGCCGGCCCTTGCCCCAGCCACCGTCGCCCGGCGTCCGGTTGCCCGTGCAGCCGCCGCCCGCCGCACACGCCTCCCACTCCGCGAACGTCACCTCGAATTTGCCGACGGCGAACGGGCGCGCGATCTTCACCCGGTGAGGCGGCTTCTCGCTGTCGTACTCGTTCGATCCCATCGTGGACTCGCCCGCGGCCAGCACCACCATCTCGGGACAGGCGTCCGGGCAGTCGCGGAACACCCGGCCGGCCCGCGTCGTATCGGCCTCCTCGCGCTTCTTCTCGTCCGCCTCCTTCTGCAGCAGCGCGAGGCGCTCGCGCTCCCGGGCCTCAGCCTCCGCGTCGGCCTTCCTCTTCGCCTCGGCCGCCTGCTTGAGCTGCTCGATGCGGCCCTCCGCAAGCCGGTCGTAGAACGGGTTGGCCGCGCCGTACTGCCTGCGGAAGGCGTCGAGCGCGCGCACGTCGGCGCTGTCGTTCACCAGCGCCCATGCGCGCTCGGCCGCCTCGCCTGCCTGCAGCAGTGAAGCCGGGACGGGCGCGGCCGGCGCCAGCGGGCTGAAATAGAACCGCGCGCGCAGCGCCACGTGCTCCCACGGCACCTGCTTGTTGCGCGTCGCCCGCATCACGTCGTTGCGCACATCGATCAGGATGGCGCTCAGGTCGTCCTTCGGCGCCTTCAGGCGCTCCACCAGGGAGGCCGCGTAGGGCGAGTTGCGGCCGGTGCCGTCGAGCGCCACGTTGCCGGCTGGGTCGAGAAGCTGATCAGCGTGCCCACCCCCGCCCTGATCTCGGCGAGGCCCCGCCCCACCTCGGCGGAGCGCGTGCCCATCGAGCGGGCGAGATTGCGGGCCAACGGGTTGTCGCGGCAGGCGTCGAGGAAGAGCACGTTGGTCTCGGTCTGGCGCTCCATGATGGCGTGCACGGTATCGACCCGCACCATCTCCAGGTCGAGCAGCGCCGCCTCCTCTGCCTTCGCGTCGATGGGCACCAGGTAGTTCCGGCCCGCCACCTGCAGACCGTGGCCGGCATAGAAGAACACCCCGGCGTCGGCACCCTTGAGCGCCACCACGAACTCGCCCACCCTGCGGTCGAACGCCGCCTTGTCGAGATCGATGCCGCGGATCACCTCGAACGCGTGCCTGCCGAGCGCCGCCGCCATGTCGGCTGCATCGTTGCGGGGGTTGTCCAGCGCCGGCGTGTACCGGTAGGCCGAGTTGCCGACCACCAGCGCCACGCGCCTGTCGGCATGCGCCGGCGGCGCCCCCGCAAGCACCAGCGACAACGCAATGACCGCAATCCACCGCCAACGCCGCATGCCCGCCACGGCTCCCCCAAGTGCAATGCCTCCAGCATAGCCAATAGCCCGGCGGCGTTGAAGGGGGATACCGGCGATCGGACGACCACCCCCTGTGCCCAATCCGCAACCTGCTCCCGGGCCGCCGTCCGCCTCACACTAGCTCGAGACGCAGCTGCCATCCGACAACCGCGGCTGCCTTCTCCAGGGTCTCCAGCGTGACGTTGTGCTCCTTGGGATTCAGGAGCCGGTCGACCTGGGTCCGGCTCGTCTGCATCAGCTCGGCCATGCGCTTCTTGGTCAGCCCCTTCTTCTTCATCGCCTGCTCGATCTGCCAGGCGATCATCTCCTTGGCAATCTGGGTCTTGGC
>JAFMSC010000278.1 GCA_017353825.1 Hyphomicrobiaceae bacterium
CTCTCAACCCGCTACCGAGCTCTCGATAGGCCACCCCGCGCAGCGGCTATCGCGGCAGCGATTTAGTGCATTGGCACATTGCTGCCTTCAGTCTCTTTCCGAATCCCCAACTCAGCAGCTGGTCATCCGCTGCCGTAGGGCTTGTTCATTGTGGTCTCCCGTCGCTCCGCCACGCTGCCAACGCGAATGGACGGCCTGCAGCGAACCAAGCTGTTCGGCTGTGCTGCAGGCCAACCAGCTCTCAGACGGTCTCGTTACCGGACATGAGATCGGCGGCGTCGAACAGGCCGCGCCGGCGGGCATCCTGCTCCGCCGTCAGGCCGTCCTTGTTCACGATATTTGGATCAGCGCCGTGCGCGAGGAGCAGCGCCGTCATGCTGACGGCCTGTTCCTCATCGTCTGGCAGGAAGAAGAGCGGCGTGACGCCAACTCTCCGATGTACCGCATTGGCGCGTTGAGGGTCCTCGGCGAGCAGCTCGCGCAGCCGCTCCGCCATCCCGAGATAGGTGAGGCTGAACACGTCGCGGCTCAGCGGGGCGAGGAAGGCGGCAATGTCCCGTCGCCCGAAATGCGCGGCAAAGCCCATTGCGCCGCCGTACTGCGTGGTCGGCCGATCGATATCCGCACCATGCGCGACGAGGAGCTTGACGACATCGATGGAGCCGCCGGCAACGGCGTTGTGCAATCCGCGCTGCTGGGTCTCGTCGGCGATATCGACGTCCATGCCGAGTTCGAGCAGCAGCACGACCACATCCGCACGGCCTTGGCGCGTTGCAATCAGCATGGGAGACGGATTGCGCAGGCATTCCGGATGCTGCTCCGCCAGCCTGCGGGCGGCATCGCGATCGAGCTGGGTGCAAGCAGCCTGGAATGCAGCCTGGCCATCCAGTGGTAGCGCCTTGGCGCCATGGCGCGCGAGCAGGTCGGCCATGGCGGAATGGCCATAGATCAGCGCCTCTTCTCGGAGCGGGCGGTTCGAGTAGGCATGCACGCCGTCAGCATTGGCGCCGTGCATCAACAGCCATTCGGCCCGTCTGAGATGATTGTAGGCGACGGCGTTGCCCAAGAGGTAGTCGAGCGCGTTCAGCGGAACGTTGCCGCCGATCGACCCCGGCGCGGGTTTCTCCCGCCATTTCACCAACCGGTCTCGCTGCTCGGACCCTGTCCAAAGGAAGTCGAGCCAAGTCGTGTCGTCTTGGGCGATGGAGGTGTTGTAGAGCGCCTGCGAGTCGTAAGGATCGGCGCCACGCTCGATCAGCAGCAGCGCCAGATCTTTCGCCCGCGGATGGGGCGGCCGGTTGCCTTCGCCTTGGCCGATCACGCCGGTCAGGACCTTGAAAGGATTGCCCCAGCCATCGTCGAACTGCGCGTTCGGGTTGGCGCCATGGTCAAGCAGGACTGTTGCTAGATCGAGCGCGTGCATCTCGCCGCCTGGTAGGCGCGCATAGGCAACGTAAACCAATGGCTCCCAGTCCAGCGGCCCGCCCTTCCGCGTCGCGGCGCCGGGATCGGCGGCAAGGCACCGTTCGACCTCGGCGAGGTTCCCCGTGGCTACGGCGGTGTAGAGGTCATGGATGGCGATCTGCGGCCACCGCATGAGGATGCGCGCGGCTGCGGCTGGATCGCCGCCCCAGGCCGAGCGCAGCACGATGTCGACACGCTCGGCGTTGCGGCGACGAGCCATCGCCAGATCGTCGAGCGCTGCCCTGAGCGCGGTCCATCCGGGCAGGCCATGCTCGCGCGCAAGCGCCAACTGCACGTCGCGCAAGCTCGGGTTGGCCGGCGCGGCGTGCGTGGTCGCGATGAGGCGACGGCGTGCCTCCGCATCGCCGGCGCGCAGCGCTTTCAGCCAGCGCTTGGCCTCTTTCTTGAGCGTTTCGAGAGAGGAATCGGGAGTGAGCGTACGGCTCATGGACGACCTTCCTTCCGTGTCGCCTGATGTCCGCTGAGACAGGCCGGAAGAAGGGATCGAACGAAGCCGTGCCTTGGAATGGGTGGGAGCCAGCTCCCTTGCCGCGGACAGGTGGCGCCCCACAGCGCACTGGGACCAACATCGAGCGACATGTGAGCATTGTCAATGCTGCGTGGAGGCAGGTGCCGTCCCGCCATGCACTGAATGCCCGTTGTCGGCTCGGCACCGCACTTCCGCCACCGAGGGTGGAACAGACGTCCGCCCGCCCCCGATCCATGCGTGCTCATTGACCCGAACCCGACGTCATGGGCTCGGAGAAGTAGCTCTCTCGGCAGCCAGGTTGACCAGTGGTCGTGACGCGAACGGAACGGTTGGTAACAAGTCGGCTCCAAAGCCAGCCGTGATGTGCGACTACCGCGGCTGCCGGTAGATGCGGTCGATCATTCACCGTGTGCCCGTCGCTCACTCCAACAACATGAGGACTGTTCAAACCATACCTCAGTTGCTATCGGCCGGTGTGGGCCTCTGGCGAAAGGTCGCAGACACAATGAGCCAAGAGTCTCTCTGATGGACTCCTTATCCAAAAAAAAGCCGTTACGGGCGATGAACGTCCGAGTGCCTGGAACTCGGACGTCTGAGGCAAGCACATCATGACTAGCGGTGCGGTTTCCCATGCGATGGGTGCAACTGTTGCTGGTCAGAAGTTGCATGGTGTGCACCCGCCAGAGTGTTCCGGTGCGTGCGAGCGAGGCTAACCCGGCGACACGGCTCTCGACTTTTTGCGGGCTCCTGCGCCCGACGCTCTTATCTCGCGCGGCGGTCCGGCGCTGCGCAGCAGCAGCCTTCGCACTGCTCACCATGATCTCGTTCGTCCGCGCGCAAGATGTGTGGTGGGACCCCAATCGCGCAAAGGGGTCGCAAAAGCTCCTGCTCGAGGTGGAGGAGTGTCCGAACTGGCCGGTGTGCCTGGCCTTGCTGGACGCCTACCTCCCTTCGCTGAAGCCTCATCAATCGAGCGGCGTGGGGCAGCCGATCGCCAACCTCCTCCAGCGCTTCGGCGACCCCGCAAGGCAGGAACTGCTGCGGCGTGCGGCCGGCGCTGACGCAGGATGGCGCAATCTGGCGGGCGAAATCCTCGCCTATTGGGGAAGCTGGTCGCCTGCGGACGTGCCGGCCATCCGCGCCGGCCCTGCGCCTCGAGCTAGGGCGTTGTCGAAGGGATGGCGAGCAGACTGAGGCCGTTGATGTCGTTGACCGTGCGCGCACCATGCTGGCGCGCGGGTGATGTTCTCATTGGCGGTGTCGATGACGATCTCGCCATACACGGTCCTGCCAAGTGGCGGCGCAACGCGAGCACATCCTCGCGTTTGAGGCTTTCGCCGGCCGTCGGCGCCGAGTGATCGCTCCTCAAAACTGGCACGACCTGAGGCACCCCTCGGTCGTTGCGTTCGCGCTGGCTGGCGTCAGCTTGAGGACCGGCAAACTCGGCTCGACATCGGCCCCGGGAGGGATCACCAACGCACTATTTGGTTGCCGAGCCGCGAACGCTGGGCCGCGGGCCGGCTCTCGGGTGCGAAGGTCGGCCTTATGGATCCCCAGGTCTCAATTTGCAGGCATCGCCTCTCTAAGCCAACGCCCGTTGGACCCTATTTGGACCCTATTTGGACCCTGCGTCGATTTTTGACGCCTTCGTACCTTTGGCGCCAAGTAGTTGATTTTGCTATGGTGAGCCCGGTTGGGATCGAACCAACGACCACCTGATTAAAAGTCAGATGCTCTACCACTGAGCTACGGGCCCCACGGCAGCGAAAGTCAGGAAATAATGGCGCGAGCGACGGGACTTGAACCCGCGGCCTCCGGCGTGACAGGCCGGCGCTCTAACCAACTGAGCTACGCCCGCAATTCCAAGGACGCGCGGGACGCCCCGCGCACCGTCACGGACGCTCGTTTACGTGACCGGGACTCCCTCGTCAAGCGCACCCGCCGCCGAGGGCGCAGGGGACGGCCTTGCGTGGAGGCTTGAGAAAATTACGGGGCGCACGCTTCTAGGTTGGCGCCCCGTCGACCAGCCGGCCGATCATGTCCAGGAGCAGCGAGATGTCCTGCGGACGTGACAGGCGGTGCTCGCCATCCGGC
Organism: Hyphomicrobiaceae bacterium; assembly: GCA_017353825.1. Taxonomy (GTDB): domain Bacteria; phylum Pseudomonadota; class Alphaproteobacteria; order Rhizobiales; family Hyphomicrobiaceae; genus AWTP1-13. The sequence continues at coordinate 4,049 of JAFMSC010000278.1, forward strand.
ACGGCCTCGATGCGCGTCCAGTCGCCCGACAGGTGAGCGACGAGGTCGAGCGTGTGTTCCCAGGGCACGTCCGGGTCCTGCAGGCCGTGAATGATGTGCACGGGGCGGCCAGGGTCGAAGATGGCGCTGCCGATTAGGTGGCGCTTGCCGTCTTCGATGAGCGCGTGACTGATCGGATAAGGACCGTCACCGTAGCGCGAGGGGCGCAGGAAGATGCCAGTCTCCTCTATCTGCGTGCGGGCGCTCGGCGGCAGGCGCTGCCACATGAGCTCCGTCATGTCCCAGGCGGGCGCGATGAGGACGAGGGCCTTGATGCGGGCCGCTTGTGCGGCAGTCGACGGCCGTGTCTCGGCCAGCAGTTTGCGCAGGAGCAGAAGGGCGATATAACCGCCCATGCTGGACCCGATCAGGACTTGAGGCCCGCGCGTCAGCCGGTGGAAGGCGGCCTCGGCCTCCTCCAGCCAGCGGCTGACGGTTCCGTCCTCGAAGCGGCCCTGGGATTGGCCGTGCCCAGAATAGTCGAAGCGCAGACAGGCGAGGCCGCGCGCCCGGGCCCAATCGGCGAGCGCGGTTGCCTTGGTGGAGATCATCTCCGACTTCAGCCCACACAGCCACACCAGGCCATGCGCGTCCCTGCGGGTGGCCGGCTCCAAGAGATAGGCGATGCGGCGCCCGTCAGCGCCCACGCCCAGGTGCTGCGGCTTGGGGTCTGTCACGATGCACCCGATCCCGGTTGCGGGCGAAGGCCGCGGGCCGGCGCGGCCGGGTGCGTCCTTGGCCCGTGTGGCTTCTGCCTCTATAGAGGCGCGGCGGCCTGGCGTCCAACAGGGCTGCGCGCGCAAGAAGAGCGGGGCCCTGACGCAGCCTGTGCCGAAGTCCTTCACAGTCCTCCAGGTGGTTCCGCGCATGCAGGCCGGCGGCGCCGAGCTGGGATGCCTGCAGATCGCCGAGGCTCTGGTCAGAGCCGGGCATCGCGCCCTGGTGGCCTCCGCGGGCGGGCGCATGGTGGCGGCGCTGGAAGCCGCGGGCGCGTGTCACATCGCGTTGCCGCTCGCAACCAAGAATCCCCTGCGGCTTTGGCGTAATGCGCAGGCACTGGCGGCGATCGTTCGGCGCGAGGACGTGGACATCCTGCACGCGCGCAGTCGGGCGCCGGCATGGAGCACGCTGTGGGCCGGCCGCTCCACCGGGGTTCCCTTCATCACCACCTATCATTCCGAGTACTCCGAGCGCGGCCGGATCAAGCGGCTCTACAACAGCGTGATGGTGCGGGGCGACAAGGTGATCGCCGTGTCCGACCACATGGCCGGTCTCATCGCTGCACGCTACGGCACCGAGTCTGGGCGCATCGCCATCATCCACCGCGCCGTCGACCTCGCTCGCTTCGATCCGGCGGCGGTTGGGCCCGAAAGGCTCGCGGCCATGCGTAAGCTGCTTGGGCTCCAGAACGACCACGCGGTCGTTCTGCTGGCCGCGCGCATCACGCGGCGCAAGGCGCAGGCACACCTGGTGGAAGCGGCGGGGCTGCTCAGACAGCGCGGTGTGGAGGGTTTCACCTGCGTCTTCGCCGGCGAGATCGAGAAGCGCGACTACATGGCCGAGATCGAGGTGCGGGTGCGGGAGCTGGGCCTGCAGGGGCGCATGCGCTTCCCCGGCAATCTTGCCGACATGCCGGCGGCTTATCTGCTGGCCGACGTATCGCTCAACATCTCCGAGGCCGAGGGCCTACCCAGGGTGGTGCTAGAATCGCAGGCCATGGGCGTGCCGGTGATCATCTCCGACAGCGGCCCCGGGCGCGAGGCGGCCCTCACCGAACCGGACGCGCCGCCGCAGGCCGCCACCGGCCTGCGTGTGCCGTTCGGACAGCCGGAGGCGCTGGCGGACGCCCTGGACGCGCTTCTCTCCTGGCCCCGGGAGCG
>JAFMSC010000279.1 GCA_017353825.1 Hyphomicrobiaceae bacterium
GCATCCAGAAGGATCAGCTCAAGGTACGCCCGGTCTGGCATCAGCGCGCCGATCGCGTCGAGGCCCACATCCTGGTGTGCTTCCTGGCCTTCGTGCTGTGGAAGACCCTGGAGATGTGGCAAAGCCGTGCCGGCCTCGGCAATTCGCCGCGCACCGTGCTTGGTTCGGCCAAGCTTGCGCCTCTCCCATAGGTACAAGAGACAGCTGCTCGACCTATCCGCCGAAGTAATGAGCCACTGGATCGGAGTAGACTGGTCGGTCGTCACCCATCATCCGCAGATAACCTCTGATGATCTCGTGGAAGGGTGCCCGCTCCGGTCCTGCGATTTCGATGGTGCCGTTGCGAGGTGCCGCTCGTGCGGTGTCCGCCACGATGGCTGCGCATCATCTGCGGCGATCGGCTGAGAGAGGCCGGTCGCGATGTGGACGCTACCGTCCTCCTGGCCCGCATCAACGATGCTTCCTAGGAACTCCATGAACTGCGTCGAGCGAACGACCGCGTATGGGATGCCCGAGCGCCTCATGAGCTCCTCCTGGGCAGTCTTCGCTCGAAGGTATCCGTTGTCCGGCGAACGATCGGCGCCAACGATGGAGAGTACGACGTGATGCTGGACACCGGCGCGCGCTTCTGCGGCAAGAAGGTTCTTCTCGTGCGCCGTAAAAGCGCCATCGCGGCCGCGGGCTCAAAGGATCGAGAGTTGGCAAGATCAATGACTACGGCGGCGCCATCCATTACCGACTCGAGGCCGTCGTCGGTCACCGTGTCGACGCCGGTATCTGGCGCCGCGGCCGGCGCGTCATGGCCGGAGCTGCGCAGCAGAGAGATGGTCTTCGAACCGATAAGGCCGGTGCCTCCGATCACGACGATGTTCATTTTTGCCTCCCGCTCAAAACATGGGAGTCTCAAATTGCGTCCGCGGGCCCGGCGCGGGCGCGCTACACTTTCGATCGCGGCGGAGCTGGGCTATAGACAGGCCTCCCGTGATCCAGTAAGCGGGCACGGCTTCCAGTTCCCGCGTCCGCCCACAAATCAGCCCAAACCCGGACAGATATGGAAGATGTGCCCCATTCAGCGCTCTAGGCAGGTTGGTGGCAGCCAGGACAAAATTGAGTTGCCGCCTGCCGATGCATCGACGGCAATGCGCCCTCAGACCGGATGACCTGGACTTGCTTGATGTGGCCGCAACAGCAACAGCGCGCCAAATCTCAACGAGCTCGCTCTTGAGTGCATGCCTTGCTGTTGACGCGAGGCCAATCAAGGTTGCCAAGCCGGGCGCCCGTTCGGGCAGCAAGGGTGATGAAGCCGGCGCTGGGCCGATCCAGTGACCGCGAGGCAGCCGCATTTCGCGGTTTGAGGGCGTCAAGGCGACGAGGCGGGGCACATTGACCGAGGTCCTATTCTACCACCTGGAGCAGCAACCTTTAGAGCGGGTACTGCCCGCCCTGGTGGAGCGGACGCTGGCGCGCGGCTGGCGCGCGGTGGTGCAGGCGGGCTCGGAGGAGCGCGTGGAAGCGCTCGACACGCTGCTGTGGACGTACACCGAGGAGAGCTTCCTGCCGCACGGCACCCGGCGCGATGGCGATCCCGCCGCCCAGCCGGTGTTTGTGACGGCCGACGATGTGAACCCCAACGGCTCCACGGTGCGGTTCCTGGTGGACGGCGCCGGCATCGGCGAAATTGCGGGCTATGAGCGCATCGTCTACCTGTTCGACGGCCGTGACAGCGTAGCGGTGGCGCAGGCGCGCGAGCAGTGGAAGGCCGTTAGGGCCGTCGGCTGCGAGGCCACCTACTGGCAGCAATCGCCCGATGGCCGGTGGGAGAAGAGGGCGTAGGCCGCGCTGGTGCCTTCCTCTGCGTCTGAAACCGACCGCTCATCGCCGCAGCTTCAACAGCGCGTCGGCATTGGCGTGCGCGAGCTTTGCCATGTCGGCGGGAGAGAGCGAGATGCGGTCGAGGAAGGCGCGGCCCTTGGCGTGGAGGGAATAGGGATAGTCCACCGAGAACATGATGCGGTCGATGCCGAAGGTGAGAAGCGCGGCGAGCAGCGGAGGCTCGGAGAAGATGCCGCTGGTCGTGATCCACACCTGGTCGAGGATGGCGCGGCTCACCGGCCGCTTGAGGTGCTCGGTCTCCAGTGCGAACGCATTGTCGATGCGGTCCAGCATTACGGGCAGCATTTCGCCCATGTGGCCGATGATGAGCTTGAGGCGGGGATGCCGGTCGAGCGCGCCGGCGAGCACCAGGCGCAGGATATGGATGGCTGTCTCCGAGTGCCAGCCCCAGCCGCCCTGCTCGATGGCGCGCGCCGCGCCCGCCGGCAGGCCGGTATAATAGGCTTGGCGCACCGGCTCGGGCGCCAGGTGCGGGTGTATGTAGATGGGTACATCCAGCTCCACCGCGGCCGCTAGCAGGCCGTCATAGCCAGCATGATCGAGGAAGCGGCCTTCGGTGGTGCCATTGACGAGCGCGCCGACGAGGCGCAGCTCTTTCACCGCGCGCTCGAGTTCACCCGGGCAGGCGTCGGGGCTCTGCATGGGCAGCACGGCGAAGCCTTGGAACCGGTCCGGGTGGCGGGCGACGGCCGCCGCCAGGTGATCATTCATAGCCCGCGCCATGGCGACGCCGTCCGCGCCCGGCACCAGGTCGGGCCCCGGCCCGGTGTTGGAGAGCACCTCAACGGCTATACCAGCCGCGTCCATGGAGGCAAGGCGCCGCTCGCCGATCTCAGGCAAGAGCTCGGCGAGGTCGGGGCCGGTCAGCGCGGAGCGGCGCGGGCGGAAGCCGCGCCGGCTGACGGCGGCAGGGTCGATCTGCTTGACCAGCGCGGGAACGGTGAAATGCTCTTCGAGCGCGACGACACGCACGGGTCATGCCCTCCCTATATCCTGGGGTCGGGATTGTGACACCGAGCGCGAGCACCTGGAAGGGGTGAGATGGTGAGTGGGCAGATGGGGAGCGGCGCGAGCCATGGAGGCGCTTTTTCCGAGGGCAGGAAAGGGGCGCTTTTCACAAGTGCTTACAAAGGACTGGCGACCTCACCATGTCACCACTCACGATTCTTTGTATAGGAAGACTATGCCGACCTTCTCCTCCGACAACGTGCGCATCGCCTTCATCGACGAAAGCCCGAGCGGAGAAAGTGCCGAGCCCGTGCTGCTGATTCACGGGTTCGCCTCCAGCGTCCGCTACAACTGGCGCGAGACGGGGTGGGTTGCTTTCCTCCTCCGCAATGGCCTCCGCGTCATTGCCATGGACAACCGCGGCCACGGCGAGAGCGAGAAGCTCTATGATCCCAAGGGCTACGGTGTGGCGCTGATGGCCGGTGACGCGCGCCGCCTGCTCGATCACCTCGGAATCGCGCGCGCCCACGTCATGGGCTACTCCATGGGAGCACGCGTCTGCGCGTGGCTGGCCATGGCCGATCCCGAGCGGGTGCGCAGCGCCGTGTTCGCCGGACTCGCCGGCAACATGGTCCGGCCGGTGGCGGGCACGGGCCCCATCGCTCACGCGCTGGAAGCTGAAAACATCGACGCGGTCACCAATCCCACTGCACGCACCTTCCGCGCCTTCGCCGACAGGACCGGGAGCGACCTGAAGGCGCTCGCCGCCTGCATCCGCGGCGCACGCGAGCCAATCACGCGAGAGATGGTGGCGGCGATCGCCTGCCCGGTGCTGGTGGTGGCCGGCGGCGGCGACGTGATCGCCGGGCCGGCCGCAGACCTCGCCAGGCTGATCCCGGGCGCCCAGGCCATCACCGTGCCGCGCCGCGACCATATGCACACGGTGGGCGATCGGGTGTACATGGACGGTGTGCTCGCGTTTCTGAAGGCACAGGCGTAGATGGCCGATCCCGCCCACACGCGCCCCGCTGCGCGGTGGAGCCGACACGGCCTCTGCCGCGAGCGTCCTTCTCTGGATGGCTGCTAGTCGCCGTAGTAACCGGACAGACAAGCCTCGTAGCGGTTCCACCAATAATGGCTGCCCGTGGCGAGCGCCCTGCGCCTCAGCCAATAGCAAGCGCCGCCGTCGTAGTAGTTGTAATCGTAATCAAAGGCTCCGCCGATGAAGACGCGCCCGTGATGCCGACCGTGATGCCGCCCATGATGGACATGCCCGAAATTGTCGTAGCTGCGGCCCGCGGAGTGGGAGGGCCCGACGAAGTGGGGCGCCGCCGTGCTGGGGTGGGCGCTGTAGTGCGATGAGGAGAAGTTGCCGCCACTTCCATGCCAGACTCCGCCTCCACTTCCATACCCGACTCCGGAGTGGGCCGCTACTGGACCGGACACGCCTAAGATCACGAGCAGGGCCAACACCGCGCCCCCACCCGACGCCGCCAAGCTATGTGCCATGGGATACTCCAATTCCGGGTTTCCGGACCCACGTCCTGGTTGTAGGATAAACCTTAATGCGCCGTATTCCCAGGGGGCAGTTGCGAGCCTGTTGACAATCCGCAAGCAAACCATCGCGCCGGCGAGTACAGCATGCCGTTTCTCATCGTGCGTTGACGTGCTTGTCGTCGGCGATCTGTTTCCTCGGCTCCTGGGCAGGGGCGCTATCGGACCGCGGCCCGGTCCAAACTGCAACGGTTGCATGCGGGTAAGCTCGCCGTCGCTATCGAGCTGTTGTCGTTGCCCGCTAACGGACCTCCCGTGCACCCCTAAGGAAGGGAGCGATAGAATGGATACCGCCCCGCTAGCCCTTGAGGGCCGGTGCGTGCTCGTGGTGGAGGACGGCTGGCAGCTCGCCCATGCGTTGAAGCTCCTCTTGGAGAGAATGGGGATGGTCGTGGCCGGCCCTGTGGGCACCGCCAAGGAGGCCGAGGCCCTGGCGTGCAAATGCCTCCCCGAGATCGCCCTCGTCGATGTCAACCTCAACGGGGTGTTGGCTTACGCGCTGATGGACCGGCTACACGCGCTGGGCATCCACATCATCGTGATCACGGGTTACGAGGAGCTGCCGCTGTCGGTCGAGAAATACTGCGCCGCTCTGCACAAGCCGTTCACCGCGGCGGCGCTCCAGGAGGCGCTGGAGGCTGCAGCCGCCCGTTAATGCCGCGGCCGCCCGTTAAATTAGCTGCGGGAGACAGGGTGAAGAGCGCAAGCCCGCCGAGCCCCGATCCCTCTTGGCCGGCAGTTCGATGCAGGGCAGCCTACCTTCGGGCCCGCCCAGCACGCGGCCAAGGCGGCGAGCATGCTCTTGACAGGGGTGGTCCGAGGCCCGTGTGGCCTGAGCCTGGCGATGCCATCGAACCGGCGCTTCTCGAACGCAATAGATGCAACTGGATGCAATGACCCAGCCGGGCGCCGACGCGCGTGCGCGCACCCCTATGTTGCGCCTCAGTAAAGCGCAGGCATCTTGAAGCGCGACGCAAAGACGAGGCAAGCTCGAACCCGGGACCGAGGCGCGGGCTTGCCGTCCCAGCGGCGTTTGACCGCGACGGAACGAGGCTGCTCTTGAGGCGAAAGGCGAAGGGACCGGCTCAAGACGACAGCGCCGCCCGGGTCTGGGCGCTGGCGGCCCACGATCTGCGCCAGCCCGTCCAGGCTGCGCGCCTGCTTGCCGCGACGCTGGACTGCACCTGCGGACGTGCGGAGCTAGCGCGCTCTGCGCAGGCCATCGGCTCGGCCCTGGACTCCCTGCAGGAGATGCTGGAGGCCCTCGCCTTGCTGGCCCGCGTTCAGACCGGACTGCAGGTCGTCGCGCTCGGGCCCTGCGATCTTGCCCAGGCGCTAGAGCCGCCTTTGCGGGAGTTGGCCGCGATCGCCGCCCGGCGCGGCATTCCCTTGCGGCTGCACAAACCTCAAGGCGTCGTCCGTAGCCACTCCAAGCTGTTGGCGACCGCCGCCCGCGGCCTGTTCCTCAACGCGGTCAGGTTCAGGGACGGCAACGACGTGCGCATTAGCTGCCGCCGGGCGCGGGGGCAACTCACCCTCGAGGTAGAATACGGTGGCGCGACCGAT
>JAFMSC010000280.1 GCA_017353825.1 Hyphomicrobiaceae bacterium
GCGCAGCACGTCCGCATCCCTCAGCTTGCGAGCGACGGCCGCCAGCGCGTTGAGCTGATCGAGCTGGGAGGACGCAGGCAGCAGCAGCAGAAACACGAGGTCCACGGGCTGACCGTCGATCGCATCGAACTCGATGGCGCTCTTCAACCGTGCCAGCAGGGCAAGTGGCTTTTTGACCTCGCGCAGCCGGGCGTGGGGTATCGCAACGCCGCGGCCAATTCCTGTGGAGCCGAGCTCGTCGCGTTTCTCGATCTCCCCGGTCACCATGGCGGAGGGAAGGTTGACCGAGACGGCCGCGCGGGCCGCCATCTCCTTCAACAAGCTCGCCTTGTCTGCGGCCCGCACATCGATGGTCACATCGGCGGCCGAGAGCAGGTCCTTGATCTTCATGTGCGCTAACGATGCTGAGCCTGCGCCGTTGGGGGAACGCGTAACCTGCATCGCACCTCGATGTTCCTACTCGGGCGACCGCAACCTGTAGCCGATACCGGTTTCGGTCAACAGATACTGCGGGCGCTCGGGGTCCTTCTCGATTTTGCGCCGCAGCTGGCGCACATACACCCGTAGGTATTGAGTGTCGGTCGGCTCATCCCAGAGCTCCTGCAGCAAGAACCTGTGCGTGAGCACCTTGCCGGCGTTCTGCACGAGCAGACGCAGGAGCTCGAACTCCTTGGGCGAGAGCTTCACCTCGTTGTCGCCCAGCTTGACGATCCGGCGCACCAGGTCGACGCTCAGATCGCCAACTTGGAAGACGGGCCGCTCGCCGTGCACCTGCAATTGGTGACGCAGGGCGGCGCGCATGCGGGCGAACAGCTCGTCCATGCCGAACGGCTTGGTCACATAATCGTCGGCGCCGAGATCGAGGGCTGCGACCTTGCCAGCCTCGTCGCCGCGACTCGAGAGCACGACAATGGGTAGGCTCTCCTCCCGATGGCGGATTCTGCGCAGCAAATCAAGGCCGTCGACGTCTGGCAGGCCAAGATCGAGGATGACGAGGTCCGGCTCTCTGGCAAGCAGCTCGAGCGCGACCTTGCCATTGGGTGCATCCAGAACCTGGTAGCCTTGTGAGGTCAGCCCCATGCGCAGCAGTTTGCGGATGGGCGGCTCGTCATCGACAACCAGGATCTTCAGGCCGCCTGCGCTCATGCGGCTGCTCGTGCAAGGTCGGCCGATCGGGTGACCGGCAAGGAGATGGTGAACACCCCGCCCGAGCGGTCGGTGCGGTTGGCGGCCGCGATGGTCCCGTGCATGGCTTCCACAAACCCGCGGGAGATGGACAGCCCAAGGCCGGTCCCCGCGCGCACCTGGTCGCCCTTCTGCACACGATGGAACTTGTCGAAAATGCGCTCAAGGTCCTCCGCAGGAATGCCATCACCCTCGTCTATCACCTGAAGCTTGACGGCATCTCCTTCGGCCCAACCCTGAATGCGGATGGCCGTGTCGACGCGAGCGTACTTGGCGGCATTATCGAGCAGATTGAAGAGCACCTGCTCGAACAGCACGGGATCAACCACAACCATCGGTAGATCGGAGGGCATTGCCACCTCTACTCGGTGCATTGCCAGGATCTTCTTGGCCCGCTCCAAGGCGGTGCCGACGATCTCACCCAAATCGTGGGGCGCCGTATTCGGCACGATGGCGCCCGACTCGAGCTTCGTCATGTCGAGCAGGTTGGCGATGAACCGGTTCAGCCGCTCCGATTCGTCGATGATCGTCGCCAACAGATCGGTCTTGGCGGTATCGTCAAGGGATTTCGGCAGGTCGCGCAGGGCTCCTGCCGCGCCGAGGACAGCCGCCAGAGGAGTCCTGAGATCGTGCGAAATGGAGGTGAGCAGGGCCGAGCGCAGACGGTCTGCCTCAGCCTCGCGTCGCACCCGCTCGATATCCTCCACCAGGTGGACGCGCTCGATGGCCAAGGCTCCCTGGTCGGCGAGGGCATCAAGGAGGCGGCGCTGCTCGGCGCGGAGCAGCGGCCCTGTCTCGTCTCTGCAGATGCCAACGATGCCAATGGGCCCGCGCCCGGTTCGCATCGGCAGGAACAGCCACTTGGCGCCGGGCAGCGCATCGGAGTCACGCCCGGCCGGGCGGCTCTGCGCCCACGCCCACTTGGCAGCCGCCAGATCCGCCTCATCTAGCCTGTCCTCGGGCGGGAAGCCTCCTTTCACCGCAATGGAGCTGTTGTCGGGCAGCAGAAGGACGACGCGGACCTTCAACATCGCGGCGATCTGGTGCGCGGTTGCCCACAGCACGTCATCGAGCGTCCCGGCGCTGGCGAGCTTGCGGCTGAAGGCATAGAGGGATTCGATGGAACGTACGCGCTGCAGGGCGGTAACCGTCTGTGTCCTGCCGCGTCCAGCGAGGTTGGAGACAATCACGGCCAGAACCGTAAACAGGACGAACGCGGCGATATTGGTCGGATCGGTCACGGTGAACGTATGCACCGGAGGCAGAAAAAAGAAGTTGTAGCAGAGCGACGCGGCCAAGCTGGCCGCGAGCGACGGCCACAGGCCGTAGCGCACTGCGACACCGACGATGGCCGTCAGAAACAGAAGGTCGACGTTCTCGACACCCAGAGAGGGCTGCAGGACCAGGCTCAAGCCGAGCGCCACTGCCACCGCCCCCAAGGCCACAACGAACGGCCCGGGCTCGAACAGGCGTGGTGATGCCGTCGCTACTGCGGGTCTCGCCGGGCCTTCGCAAGCCAGCTCCTCGCCAGCGATCACGTGCACGCTGATGTTGCCTGCACGGCGAACAAGGTCGTGCACGACCGATCCGTGCACGATCTCGAACCAGCGCGAGCGCGTCGACTTGCCGACGATGATGTGCGTGACGTTGTTCTTCTGCGCAAAGCTGATCACGTCATCCGCGATGCGCCGCGCCCTTGCCGGGACCGTAACCGCCTCCCCGTCGAGGCGCTCGGCCAGGCGCAGTGCGTCGGCGATGCGATCGCGCTCCACCTCGCCGAACTGCAGACTTCGCGCGGTTTCGACGCGTAGCGCCGTCCACGACGCGTGCAGGCGATCGGCCAGGCGCTTGGCGTGGCGCACGAGCCCGGCCGAGCGCGGGTCCTCGCTGACGCAGACCAGAATGCGCTCGCCGGCGGCCCAGGGTCCTGGGATGGCGCGCGCCTGCATCTGTTCCAGGAGCTGTTCGTCGACCCGTTCAGCGGTGCGCCGCAGGGCAAGCTCGCGCAGCGCCGTGAGGTTGGCCGGGGAGAAGTAGTGCTTCAGCGCGCGCTCGGCCTGCGCGGGCACGTAGACCTTGCCGTCCTTGAGGCGCTGGATCAGCTCGTCCGGCGTCAGGTCCACCAGCTTGATGCCGTCGGCGCGGTCGAGAATCTCGTCGGGCACGATCTCGCGCACGCGCACGCGCGTGATCTGCGCTACGACATCGTTGAGGCTCTCGATGTGCTGGATATTGACAGTGCTGTAGACGTCGATGCCGGCCTCCAACAGTTCCTCGACGTCCTGATAGCGCTTAGGGTGGCGGCTGCCGGGAACGTTGGTGTGGGCAAGTTCGTCGACAAGGATCAGGGCCGGCCGCCGGCTGAGCGCGGCGTCGATATCGAACTCATCGAGGATGCGATTGACATAGACCGTCGGCTTGCGGGGCAGGATCTCGAAGCCTTCGAGCAGCGTCTCTGTCTCCTTGCGGCCGTGCGTCTCCACCACGCCGACCACAACGTCCATGCCTTCTTTGAGCTTGGCGCGGGCTGTCTCCAGCATCTCGTAGGTCTTGCCCACGCCCGGTGCGGCGCCGACGAAGATCTTGAGCCGGCCTGGACGACCTTTCTCCGCGCGCCGCGCCTCCGCTAGGAGCGCCTCGGGCGAAGGCCTGTGATCCAGGTCGGTCCGCTGGTCCGCCATCGATCAACCGGGCGTGTCGGGCGGCGGGTAGCCGCCGGGTTGTTTACTGCGCTGCCATTTGGTCGAGGGCGATGTTGAGGGCGAGCACATTAACGCGCGGTTCGCCCAGAATCACCAGGAGGCGGCCTTCGGTTCGCTGCTCAACCAGCTGGCGCACACGGTCCTCCGGCATGTTACGTGCTTTGGCGACGCGCGGCACCTGGAAAAGGGCTGCCTCGGGCGAGATGTGCGGGTCGAGGCCGCTGCCCGTCGTCGTCACGAGGTCGATCGGCACGCGCGCGTTCGGGTTCTCGGCCTTGAGCTTGTTGACATCGTCCTTGACGCGGTCGATCAGCGCCTTGTTGGTCGGGCCCAGGTTCGATCCCGCCGAGTTGGCGGCATTGTAGGGCTCCGAGACCGTCTTGGAGGAGTCGTTGGGGTCCGGCTTGGTGGTGGCGGACGGGCGGCCGTGGAAGTACTTGTCCCCAGTGAACAGCTGGCCAATCAGCTCCGAGCCGATCACCTTCCCGTCGTTCTCGATCAGGCTGCCGTTGGCTTGGGTTGGGAACAGAACTTGAGCCAGGCCGGTCATGACCAGCGGATAGACGAGACCGGTGATCAGGGTGAGGGCGACGACGAGAACGATCGCCGGGCGGATTTCTCGCAACATAGAGTTCTCCTCAGACGAGGTGCAGGGCGGTGACGGCCATGTCGATGGCCTTGATGCCGATGAACGGGATGAGGATGCCGCCGAGCCCGTAGATCATCAGGTTGCGGCGCAGAAGGGGGCCTGCCCCGATCGGCCGGAAGGCGACGCCCTTCAGGGCCAGGGGGATCAGCGCGACGATGATGAGCGCGTTGAAGACGATGGCCGACAGAATCGCGCTCTGGGGGCTCGTCAGGCCCATGATGTTGAGCGCGTTGAGCTGCGGGTAGAAGGCCACGAACATCGCCGGGATGATGGCGAAGTATTTCGCCACATCGTTGGCGATCGAGAACGTGGTGAGCGCACCGCGCGTCATCAAGAGCTGCTTGCCGATCTCCACGACCTCGATCAGCTTGGTCGGGTTGGAGTCGAGATCGACCATGTTACCGGCCTCGCGCGCCGCCTGGGTGCCAGTGTTCATGGCCACGCCCACGTCGGCTTGCGCCAGAGCGGGCGCGTCGTTGGTGCCGTCGCCACACATGGCCACCAGCTTGCCCTTGGCCTGCTCGTCGCGGATCAGCTTGAGCTTATCCTCGGGCGTGGCCTGCGCGAGGAAGTCGTCCACGCCTGCCTCGGCCGCGATGGCCGCCGCCGTGGTCGGGTTGTCACCGGTGATCATGATGGTGCGGATGCCCATGCGCCTGAGCTCGGCGAAGCGCTCGCGGATGCCGCCCTTGACAATATCCTTGAGATGGACAACCCCCAGCAACTTACCGTCGCGCTCCACCGCCAGTGGCGTGCCGCCGGCCTTGGCGATCGCGTCGGCGATGGCCTGCACCTCGCGACCGGCTTCCGTCGTCGCCGCCGGCTGCACGGCACGCACCGGGCTCGTCCGTCCCACGGGAACGCCCGAAATATTGAGGTGCCCGAGAATGGCGTCCACTGCGCCCTTGCGCACGGACGTGCCATCGAAGTCCACTCCACTCATGCGGGTCTGCGCCGAGAACGGGATGAACCGCGCATTGAGCTCGGCCATGTCGCGTCCGCGGATCCCGTACTTCTCCTTGGCCAGCACGACGATGGACCGACCCTCGGGCGTTTCGTCGGCGAGCGAGGCGAGCTGGGCCGCGTCGGCCAGCTCCTGCTCGCTTACGCCGCGCACCGGCCTCAAATCGGTGGCCTGGCGATTGCCGAGCGTGATGGTTCCGGTCTTGTCGAGCAGCAGCGTGTCAACATCGCCCGCCGCCTCCACGGCACGGCCCGACATGGCGAGCACGTTGAAGCGCACCAGGCGATCCATGCCGGCGATGCCGATGGCCGACAGGAGCCCGCCGATGGTGGTCGGGATCAACGTGACGAACAGCGCCACCAAGACGATGACCGAGGCCGCGCCGCCGGCGTAGGCGACGTAGCTCGGGATGGTCGCAGTCGCGAACACGAAGATGATGGAAAGGCCCGCCAGCAGGA
>JAFMSC010000281.1:0-4098 GCA_017353825.1 Hyphomicrobiaceae bacterium
TTGGGACCCACGCTTGGGACCCACGCTTGGGACCCACGCTTGGGACCCACGCTTGGGACCCACGCTTGGGACCCACGCTTGGGACCCACGCTTGGGAAATGAGCCATGCCGCTGGCGCGACGCATGCCCCGGGCATCGGCGCCCACCACCCAACGCTGCAGCGTGCAGGCCAGCGGCTCGCTCAAGAGCGCGCGCGGCGCCCTTGATTGATATGATGCTTCTGGGCCGGATGCGTCTGGGCCGGCGTGCGCAGCGCTGCGACGCGATGGTTCGGCGCGACGCCAGGCTGCACTGCCGGGAGCCAAGAGCTACGACGACGCCGTTTTTATGACGAACGGGTTGCCGCCGCCAGGGCCGTTGTTGATCCACACGCTCTTGGTCTGAAGATATCCCTCGATCGCCTCGGCGCCGTTTTCGCGGCCGAGGCCGGAGGCCTTGTAGCCGCCGAACGGCATCAAGAAGCTCACGGCCCGGTAGGTGTTGACCCACACCGTGCCCGCCTTGATGCGCCGCGCCACGCTGTGTGCGCGTCTCAGCGACCGGGTCCAGATGCCGGCGCCGAGCCCATAGGCGATGTCGTTGGCGATGGCCACCGCCTCGTCCTCGTCCTTGAACTTGATGACAGAGAGCACCGGCCCGAACACCTCCTCCTGGGCGATGCGCATCGTGTTGTTAACGCCCGTGAAGATGGTGGGCTTCACGAAATACTTGCCGCCTCCCTCCTCCCTGGTGGCCGGTCCGCCGCCCAGCACGCAGCGCGCACCCTCGTCCTTGGCGATGTCGATGTAGGAGAGGATCTTCTGATACTGCGGCGGCGTCGTCACCGGCCCCACCTGCGTCTCGGGCAGGCCGGGGTCGCCCAGCCTGGCTTGCTTGGCCATGGCTACCAGCTTTTCCACGAACGCATCGTGGATGGTCTCCTGCAGCAAGAGCCTGGAGCCCGCGATACAGGTCTGCCCGGTGGCGGCGAAGATGCCGGAGATGGCCCCGGCCACCGCGTCCTCCAGGATGCAGTCGTCGAACACGACGTTCGGCGATTTGCCGCCCAGCTCCAGGGACACCTTCTTGAAGCTCCTGGCCGCCAGCTCGTTGACGCGCGCGCCTGTGATGGAGCCGCCCGTGAAGGCCACCTTGGCCACCTTGGGGTGCGTGATCAGCGGTTCGCCCGCCACCGCGCCGTAGCCGGTCACGACGTTCACCACGCCTGGCGGCAGGCCGGACTCCTCGATCACCAGCTTCATGAACTCCAGGAGCGAGGCGGACGTGAATTCGGACGGCTTGATGACCACCGTGCAACCGGCCGCCAGCGCAGGCGCCAGTTTCCAGCCCACCAGCATCAAGGGCGAGTTCCACGGCGTGATGAATGCGCACACGCCGACCGGCTCCTTGAGGATGTAGTTGAAGTGGTCGGGTCGATCGACCGGCACCACGGCACCCTGGATCTTGTCGGCGAGCCCAGCGTAGTAATAGAACCACTCAGGCAGATACTTGAGTTGCGCGGTCATCTCCGAGATCAACTTGCCGTTGTCACGCACCTCCACTTTGGCGAGGTGCTCGGCGTGCTTCTCGATCAATCCGGCGATCTTGCGCATGAGCTTGCCGCGCCCGGTTTGCGTCATGGCGGGCCACGGCCCGGTTTCGAACGCCCGGTAGGCCGACTCGACGGCCAGGTTCACATCGGCCGCGTCGCACTCCGGGATCAGCGCCCACGGCTCGCCGGTGTAGGGATCGTAAGTCTCGAACCGCTTGCCCGAGGCCGCGTTGCACCACTTGCCGTCGATGTAGGTCTGGTACTCCTGGAGCTTGGTTGGACGGTCGAGCATTGGTGCGTCTCCCGCTGTGCGTGGCTTTGGGCTTTGCCTGACGGAAGCCTAGTGCTGCAACCGGCGAGGTTCAAGCCAAGCCATAGCCGATGGGGCGTGGGACACGCTTGGGCGATCGGCACGGTCCGCCCACATCTCGACACATCGGCCGTGTGGGGTCGTGGTCCTCCTCGCCTCGCTGCGGGTGCGCTCGCGTTCGCCCCAGAGGCGGGAGGGGTGCCGTCGCCATCCAAGGAGAGCGCGCCATGCGCATGCCCTGCGCCATCCTGCTGGCCGCTACAGCGCTCGCCGCAGCCGACCTTGCCACCGGCGCCCGCGCCCAGCTGCCGTTCCCCTTCGATCCCGCTCCGGAGTTCATGCGGCCTCCGCAATGCACCAGGTCCTACCTGCGCTCGATCCAGGACCAGGCGGCGGCCCTGGAGCGGCTGCGCACGGAAGGCCCGGAGGCGATCGGCCGCTTCTGTGCGCTGATCGAGTTTGGCAGCTCGTGGCTGGGCAACAAGCTGCCCGACGACAAGCGCAAAGAGCTGCGCGGCCTGCTCGGCATCGACGTGGACCTTGACCGCCTCGCCGCCCAGTGCCGGACCGGCCAGGACGCCATCGCCCGCGAGCTCGCCGTGATGCTGCGCCACGCCAAAGCCGAGCTTCTGCGCTGCGACGACACCATCTAGCGACGCGGGTGTCCGCCTCGGGGATTCAGGCGTCGGGCGGCAAGAAACGGCACGCAGCAAGACTCGCTACCCCCGACAGCCGATATCAGGCATCCGGCATCGCAACCACAATCAACCGTCGCTGGCCGTGGGTCTCGACCGCACCGGTGTGTGACCCTAGTCTTACCCTGTCCGGGCCGCTTCCGGCCCCGGCGCGGGACTGGAGAGCGTCATGGCGAGACTGCTGGGGGGGATTTTTGGGGCGATCCTCTTGACCCTGTCGCCCGTCTTGGGCGCCGCCTTGGCCTATGCCGACGAAGGCCAGGTCGATCTGCTTCTGGTACTGGCCGCCGACGTATCCCGCAGCGTGGACGACAAGGAGTTCAAGCTGCAACGCGAAGGCTACGCCGAGGCCATGCGCGACCCGCGCGTGCTGCGCGCCATGACCGGCGGACCGACCGGCCGAATCGCCGTCATTTTCGTCGAATGGGCGAGCGAGTTCGAGCAAAGGGTGCTGGTGGACTGGGCGGTGATCGCCGGTGAGCGCGATGCACAGGAGATGTCCCACCGCATCCTGAGCGCCCCGCGCTCCTACTGGGGCCGCACGTCGATCAGCGCGGCGATCGGGTTCAGCATCGGCCTGCTGGCCCGCTGCCCATTCCAGTCTGACCGCCAAGTCATTGACGTTTCGGGCGACGGCACCAACAACAGCGGCATCGAGGTGACGGTGGCGCGCGATGCGGCCGTCGCCAAAGGCATCACCATCAATGGTCTCGTGATCCAGAGCGACGAGCCCATGCCCACCAACCCGAGCCACACCCACCCGCCTGGCGGCCTCAGGGCTTACTACGAGAACAACGTAATCGGCGGGCCGGGCGCTTTCGTGCTTGAGGCGCAGAACTTCGGGAGCTTTGGCCAGTTGATCATCAGCAAGCTCATCAAGGAGATCGCCGCCCTGACCTAGCCGGGCCAGCGCCCTTGATCGCCCGGCCGGTCCGACCCGTCTTGGGTGGGCAGGCCCGCCACCCACGCCACCCGCGGTAGGACTTTCCCCGTAAGGGTAAGCGGGGGCGCAGGCGTTGCGTGCTTGGCGATTTAAGAGAACGTCGTACCTAATCGCGGCGCTTGGCAGGCATTGGGTTTCTTTTTCTGCGCCGCCCATTGCGATGCAGTAGGAAATCTTTCTATTTACCGTGCGAGGAGGCGCGTGGCGGGGTGGCCGCGCGCTGACGCGCGCACGGCCTTCCCGAAGAGAATCCCGGACCAACGCCATGAAGTATTTCCCCCTGTTCGCCGACCTTGACGGAGCGGACGTGCTGGTGGCCGGCGGCGGCGAGCAGGCTGCGCAGAAGGTGCGCCTGCTGCTGAAGACCGGCGCCCGCATTGCGGTGGTGGCCGAGGCCGCCTGCGAGGAACTTGTCGCCCTGGGTGAGCGCAAAGCCATCGACTTGCTGCGGCGCCCGTTGCGAGCCAACGATGTGCGCGGCCGGCGGCTGGTCTGTGCCGTGACCGGCGACCGCGCTCTCGACGCGGCCCTCTCCAGGACGGCCAAGGCGCAGGGTGTTCCCGTCAACGTCGTGGACGCGCCCGAGCTGTCCACCATCATCATGCCAGCGATTGTGGAT
>JAFMSC010000281.1:4108-5939 GCA_017353825.1 Hyphomicrobiaceae bacterium
AACGGTCGCGATCGGCACGGAGGGCGCCGCTCCGGTGCTGGCACGCGCGATCCGCGCCCGTATCGAGGCGCTGTTGCCGGCCAACCTCGGCACGCTGGCGGCGCGCGCACAGGCGCTGCGCCGGCGGGTCAAGGAGGCGGTGACGGACCCGATGGCGCGCCGCCGCCTATGGGAGAGATTGCTGCAAGGGCCGTTCCGCCACGCCGTGCTGGCCGGCGCCGAGGCCGAGGCGGAGCGTATCCTGAGCCACGAGCTGAAAGTCGGGCAGAGGCAACCGGCTGGCCGCGTCGCCCTCATCGGCTGCGGTCCCGGCGATCCCGACCTCCTCACCCTCAAGGCGCTGCAGCACCTCGAGGCGGCCGACATCTTGGTCATCGACCGCCTGGTCGATCCACGCATCCTTGACTACGCACGCCGCGACGCCAAGCGCATCTTTGTGGGGAAGGATCCGCACGGCGGCTCCACCGCGCAATCCGAGATCAACCGCATCCTGGTGCGTGAGGCGCAGGCCGGAAAGCTGGTGGCGAGGCTCAAAGGCGGCGACCCCTTTGTGTTCGGCCGCGCCGCCGAGGAAATGGGCGCGCTGCAGAGCGCGGGGATTTCGGTCGAGGTGGTGCCTGGCGTGACGGCCGCCCACGCCTGCGCCGCGCGCGTTGGCCTGCCGGTCACGTCGCGCGAGCGCATGCGGCAATTCTCGGTGGTAACCGGCGCCACCGCCAAGGGCATGCCGGGGCTCGACTGGGCAGCACTGGCCGCTCCGGAGGCGGCGTTCGCCGTCTATATGGGCGTTGGGAACGCGTCTGGCATCCGCGCCAACCTGCTCTCCGCCGGGGCCAGCCCCGCCACCCCTGTGGTGATCGTGGAGAACGGCACCCGTGCAAACGAGCGTGCCGTAGCCACCACGCTGGCCGACCTGACCGATTGTGTGAGCCAGCTGGGGCTGCATGCCCCCGCCGTAATTTTCGTCGGCCTCGATTGGGCCGACGCCGGCTTGGCCCGACCCGACCATGTTAGCGCCTATCGGCGGCAGCCGTCGCCCCACAGGCGAGCCGAAGAGCCGCAGCCAGGGACCGCGGAGGCCCGTCCATGAGCAAGCGCCCGCCCGAGGTTTGCGTGCTAACCGCCAACCGCCTTCAGGATGGCATTGTGGTGTACCTGGCCGCCGACGGCGGCTGGGTCGAAGGCATCGAGGGCGCGCTGGTCGCCCGCTCGGCCGAGGCAGCCCGTGCGCTGGAGGAGCAGGGTGCGCGCGAGGTCGCCCGCAACCTGGTGGTGGAGCCCTATCTGGCCGCGGTCGCCGAGAGCGACGGCCACCTGGCGCCCGCGCGCATGCGCGAGCGCGTGCGGGTCCATGGCCCGAGCATCCTGACGGATGTGCCGGGATATGTGGCTCCCTCTCCCCGCCCCGCGCATCCCTCTCCCCGCGCAACGACACCTTCGCCGCGCGCTGCAACGGCAACCGGGGAGAACGAAACAGGCCAAATCGCGGTGGAGGTGGCCTGACATGTACCGCTACGACGAGTTCGACGCCGAGTTCGTGCGCCAGCGCGTGGCGCAATTCCGCGACCAGGTGGCGCGCCGCATCGGCGGCGAGCTGACCGAGGACGAGTTCAAGCCACTCCGCCTCCGCAACGGCGTCTACCTGCAGCTTCACGCCTACATGCTGCGCATTGCCATCCCCTACGGCACGCTCTCTTCGCGCCAGATGCGCAAGCTCGCCCATATTGCCCGCAGCTACGACCGCGGCTACGGCCACTTCACCACGCGCCAGAACCTGCAGTTCCACTGGCCTAGGCTGTCCGATGTGCCTGACATCCTGAACGAGCTGGCA
>JAFMSC010000608.1 GCA_017353825.1 Hyphomicrobiaceae bacterium
GCCCGCGCTCTGGGCTGCGAGAGCCGGCGAAACACGGCCGAAGAGGATGCCGATCTGATGGCTGAGGGAATCTCATTCTACGGCGCTCTCCCTGCCGGCATTACTTGGACAGGCTCCTAGCATAGGGCCCGTCAATGCTGGGCAGGCGCGCAACGTGAACGCCTCTTCGGGCGTCGGGGCGCTAGCTCCGCGCGGGGGATCAAGCGCTGATGGTGGTTAACGCAGCTGTCGTGATAGCGACCTGGCCAGTACACTCGCGCGAGCGGCATTGGGGCGCCCAGTCTGTCGAATAGGCGCTGGCGAACATGTGAGGCAGGTCATGGCCCAGCCCTTTGCGGAGCCTTGCAGTCGTGGCCTGATCGCTGCGCAGCCGTGTCCACGCGAGCTTAGGCGAGAGATCGCGCCGTCGCGCCGCCGTATGGTGCTGATTGCGTGCGTGCTCGCATCATCGATGGCCTTCATCGACGGGTCCGTCTTGACAGTTGCGCTGCCCAAGCTCAAGGCCGCGCTCGGCGCCGACTTGGCCTCGGTGCAGTGGGTCGTGAACGGCTACGTGCTGGCGCTCGCCGCCCTGACCTTGATCGGAGGCGCCCTTGCTGATGCCTACGGAAAGGCACGAATGCTTGTGCTTGGCTGCCTCCTGTTCGGCATGGCTTCGGCCGGCTGCGCGCTTGCTCCTTCGATCGCCTGGCTGGTCGCCGCCCGCTGCGCCCAAGGCATCGCTGGTGCCATCGTTGGCCCTGCGAGCCTCGCCCTTATCGGCGCCACCTACCCTCGGGCCGAGCGCAGTCGCGCGATAGGGGTGTGGGCGGCGGCCTCGGCGCTAACGACCGCGGGTGGGCCCATACTGGGCGGGTGGTTGATCGAGACGTTCGGTTGGCAGTTCGTGTTCTGGATAAATCCGCCCTTGGCGCTCGCCGCAATCGCCCTGTTGCGAGCCTACGCGCCCGAGGACCGACGCGAGGCACGTCGGCTCGACATGGTGGGCGCCGCCATGCTGGCTGCAGCCCTGGCGGCACTGGCCTGGGCTCTGAGCCGGATCGGCTCCCTCGAGCCCCAGGCTAAGGTCATGCCATCAGCGGGAGGCGCGACGAGGGCGGCTGCCGCTCTATTCGGCTTGCTGGGACTGGCTGCCTACGCATGGTGGGAGCGCGTCAGTCCGCATCCAATGACTCCGCCGCGTCTCGTCGACAACCGGCCGTTCCTCGGCCTGAACCTGGCGACGCTGATGATCTACGCCTCGGTCTCGATCATGTTCTTTGTGCTGCCCTTTGAACTTGTTGACCGGCGCGGCCTGTCGGCAACCGACGCGGGTCTTGCCTTCCTGCCCTTCACGCTCGGAGTCGGGCTTCTGTCGAGAGGCTTTGGAAACCTTGCGGATGCCACGGGGGCCCGAGCCCCGCTCATCGTCGGGCCGGTAGCCGCGGCCGTCGCCTACATCTGGATGGCGCTCGCCCGCGACGCCCCGCTTTGGCTCGGCGTGATCGGTCCAATGACATTGTTGGGCCTCGCCTTCGCGGCCATTGCGGCGCCGCTGACCGCCTCCGTTCTCTCCAGCGTCGAAGAGACGGACGAAGGACTGGCTTCCGGTATCAACAACGCTGTGAGCCGGGTTGCCCAGCTCGCCGGCGTCGCCATGGCCGCCGGCATCGCAACCTGGATGTGGGGCTACGAGCTTGGCCTCATGGCCGCGGCCGCAACGTCGCTTGCGGGTGCCTTGGCCGTCACCGCGACCTTGCCGCCGCCCCCGCCCAGCCACCAGCGTAGCTGAGGCCCCTAAACCGAAGTTCCCCGGCACCTGAGACAACCTCAGCGCCCAAGTGACTCAGCTCATTCAGAAAATCAGCGATGTTCAACTTCTGGATGTAGATTCTTGTACCCATGAC
>JAFMSC010000282.1 GCA_017353825.1 Hyphomicrobiaceae bacterium
CTACTGGGAGGCGGAGCCGCTCGACAAGGCCATTCTGGCGTTTGCAGAGAAGGGTGAGGGCGACCCCGACAACACCGATGTGCAGACCGCGCTCGACGACCTGGTCGAGATGTACCAGGACGAGGGGCGCTATGCCGAAGCGGAGCAGACAGCACGCCGCGCCCTCGCCATCCGCGAGAAGGTGTACGCCGCCGGCCGGCAGCGTTGGAGCGACCGCGGGAATCTGCTCAACGCGCGCGCCGCCTTAGCCAAGGTGCTACAGGTGGCGAACCGGATCCAGGAGGCCGAAGCGATCTACCGCGGCGATCTCGCAGATGCTCGAGACGACTCCGAAAAGATCAGTGCACAGACTAACCTCGCCCACTTCCTGCGGGAGACCTACCGCCTGGCCGAGGCGGAGAAGCTCTACCGCGAGGTGCTGGCCGTCGATGACGGGAAGAAATTGGGGTACGGAAGGCAGGCATTCGATGGCCTTGGTGTGCTGCTGACCCAGACCGGCCGGTTTGCGGAGGCCGAGGCGCACTACCGGCAGATGCGGCTGTCCACGGACACCGCCGACGAGATTGGGGGCCCTCTCGTCTCTGGCGTGCTTGGCAACTTTGCGGCCCTGCTGGCGAAGATAGGCAAGACCGACGAAGCCGAGGCGCTTTATCGCCGCGCGCTTGCCGTCGACCAGCAGTATTACGGGCCCGATCATCCGAGGGTCGCGGTCGCGCTCAACAACCTTGCCGGGCTCCTCTATGCGACCAAGCGCTTCGCCGAAGCTGAGCCCCTGCATCGGCTCTCGCTCGCGATCCGCGAGGAGGTTTACGGGCCCAACGATCCCAGGGTCGCCACCGTGCTCAACAACCTGGCCCTGGTAACGGACCACACCAAGGGGCACGCACAAGCCGAGCCCATGCTGCGGCGCGCTCTTTCCATCGACGAGACGGCTTACGGACCGGACCACCCGCTGCTGGCGAAGACCCTCAACAACCTGGCCGTCCTTGCCTACCAGACGAATCGGCCGGAGGAGGCCGAGCCGTTGATGCGGCGTGCGTTGTTCATCGACAAGAGCACCTACGGGCCGAAGCATCCCGAGGTAGCCAGGGATCTCGTGAGCCTGGCGGTGATGCGCGCCAGGCAGGGCGACTGGGTGCAGGCCGCCGCGCTCTATGCGCGCGCCAAGCCAGCCTTGATCGGGCAAACCGAGAGCACCATTGGCGACGAGAGCGCCGACGTCGACCTCAGGAAGGCGATGCTGAAGCGACGTTCTGGCTGGCTGCGCCTCAATGCCATCGCCGTCAACCGCGCCGCTGCTGGCAGCGCACGGGCCCGCGCGGAGGGCTTCGAGTTGGCGCAATGGGCGCTGCAGACCGATGCCGCAGAAGTGCTGGTGCAGATGTCCGCCCGCTTCTCCAGGGGCGACGGGCCGCTTGCCAATCTGGTGCGCGAACGCGAGAGCCTGTTGGCCAGCTTCGAGAGCGAAGAAAGGCGCATGACGGACGCCATCGGCAGGAAGGACGTGCAGGCACTCAAGGTCCTATATCAGTCCCGGGACCAGGTCGAAGTGCGGCTCAAGGACATCGAGGCGAAGCTGGCCGCCAACTTCCCCCAGTATGCCCGACTCGCCAACCCCAAGCCGCTCACCGTCCCCGCGACGCAGGCGCTATTGCGGTCTGACGAGGCTCTCATCCTGTTTCTCAACGGCCCGCAGATCAGCCAGGAGACACAGCTGCCCGAGGATACCCTCGCCTGGGTGATCACCAGGAACAAGGCGTCCTGGTACCGCGTCCCTTTGGATACCCAAGCACTCACCGATGAAGTCACGGCGCTGCGTTGCGGTCTCGACGAGGGCCAGTGGGGCGCTGACGACAGCCGCGCCAGATGCTGGGCCGTCTTGAAGGGGGCCCGTGGGTATGAGAATTTCGATTGGAAGGCCTCTAACATCCTCCCCTTCGACCCCTCACGCGCACACGCGCTCTACAAGGCGCTCCTCGAGCCGGCGCAGGGCCTCATCAGTGGCAAGCACCTGCTCATCGTGCCATCGGGCCCGCTGACCAGCCTGCCCTTCGGTGTGCTCGTCACCGAGCCGGCCGCGGCAACCGCCCCTGCTACGCTCGCCGACTACCGCGAAGCGGCGTGGCTCGGGACGCGCCAGCCGATTAGCGTCCTACCTTCGGTCGCCAGCCTCGCGGCATTGCGCCGTGAGGCGATGCCCTCGGCGGCGGTGGAGCCCTTTATCGGCTATGGCGACCCGGCGCTGGCGGGGCAGCCGGGCTGTGCCGAACCCGTCATTCCCGACAGATGCCCGGACGAGGACATCGAGGTCGCTCGATCGGCTCACGTAATGAACCGCAGCGCTTTGAACCTCTCGGCGACGCCGAGCTATTTCCGCGGCGGCCTCGCCAACCCGAGCGTGCTGCGCAAGGCCTGCCCGCTGCCCGACACGGCCTACGAGCTTAGATGCGTGGCGCGCAGTCTGGGTGCTGACTCGAGCGCGATCAAGCTGGGCGAGGCCATGACCGAGACCGCGGTCAAAGCCGCGCCGCTCGACCACTATCGCATCGTGCACTTTGCCACCCACGGGCTCTTGGCCGGCGAGACCGCACAGTTCCTGAAGGCCCAGGCCGAGCCCGCGCTGGTGATGTCGCCGCCGGCGCAGCCGACGGAGGACGATGACGGCCTGCTCACCGCCTCCGAGATCGCGGGCCTGAAACTCGACGCCGACTGGGTGGTCCTGTCGGCCTGCAACACGGCCGGCGGCAACGAGCCGGGCGCGGAAGCGCTCTCGGGCCTCGCCCGCGCCTTCTTCTATGCTGGTGCCCGCGCCCTGCTGGTGTCCCACTGGGCCGTGGATTCCTACGCGGCGGCCATGCTGACGAGCCGCACCTTCGCCGAGATGCTCAACGCCGGAACGATCGGACGGGCGGAAGCCCTCCGCCGGGCCATGCTTGCATTCATGGCGGATGATCAGCGGCCATGGGCCGCCCACCCGTCCGCGTGGGCACCTTTTTTTGTAGTCGTGGGCGAAGGGGGCGACCGAATAACCGCGCCAGCGCTAGAGGTAGCGAAGCCCATTGCGGAACCTGGCGCGAACGAGCCGACACAACCCGCGGCTCAGCGGCGGCAGGCTGTGAAGACTCAATGATCTCCACCGGTCCTCGCGCAGGACTGGAAAAGAGATCCGGACACTGTTCAACCTCGCGATCGTGAGCAAGCTGCGCGAACGCGTTGCATCGTCCGCATCACTGCACCCTGAGGGGGCGGCGAGTGATCTCGGCGCCGAGCGCGTTCAACCGCTCGTCGATCCTCTCGTAGCCGCGCTCGATCTGTTGGGCATTGTCAATGGTGCTGGTGCCCTCGGCGCACATCGCTGCAAGCAGCATAGCCATGCCGGCGCGAATATCCGGGCTCTCTAGGCGCGCCGCTCGCAGCTTTGAAGGCCCAGCGACAATGGCGCGATGGGGATCACACAGAACAATCCTGGCCCCCATCGCAATGAGCTTGTCGACGAAGAACAGGCGGCTTTCGAACATCTTCTCGAACATCAAGACAACGCCCGCGCACTGCGTTGCCGTCACGATGGCAATCGACATTGTGTCAGCCGGAAATGCGGGCCAGGGCTGATCCTCGATCTTGGGAATGTGACCGCCAAAATCTTCTCTGACCTTGCGAGACTGAGCGGCCCCAATCACGAGATTGTCGCCTTGGATGCAGCAACTGATCCCGAGCCTCTCGAAAGTCGCGAGCGTTGAGCGCAAGTGCTCCACACCCGCGTTCCTAATCGTGATCCCCGATTGCGTGACTGCGGCGAGACCTATCAGTGAACCCACCTCGATATGATCAGGACCGATGCGGTGCGCACCGCCGGACAGAGACTTGCGGCCGTGGACTGTGATCGTGTTCGTGCCAACCCCCTCGATCTTGGCTCCGAGCGCAACCAGGAAGCGTGCGAGGTCCTGCACGTGTGGCTCGGACGCGGCATTCCTGAGGGTCGTGGTCCCCTCCGCCGCGACTGCAGCGCACAAAGCGTTTTCCGTTGCTGTGACACTCGGCTCATCGAGGAACACATCGGCCCCGCGCAATCTGGCCGCTGTAAACCGGTAGGAATCGTCGACGGCGATTGTCGCCCCGAGTTGCTCCAAGGCCAAAAGGTGAGTGTCGACTCGCCGGCGCCCGATGACGTCCCCGCCTGGGGGTGGCAACACGACACTCCCGCACCGTGCGAGCATTGGCCCTGCGAGGAGTATCGAAGCTCGGATGCGCTTACACAACTCGGGATCGAGACCTGCCGGGCGCAGCTCCTTGGCATGAACCGCCAACTCATTCTTATCGGTCCAGCTCGCCGTAGCTCCAATCGACCGGATCAACTCGACAAGGGTCTCGGTGTCACGGATGCGGGGTACATTCGACAAGCGCACAGGCTGATCGGTGAGCAGCGAGGCTGCGATGACTGGAAGGGCCGCATTCTTGTTGCCGCTCGGCTCGATGGTCCCGGCGAGTTGGTGTCCACCTTCAACAACGTACCTAATGTTCTCGTATGTGCCTGATGTCGCCATGTGGGTCCCCGAATGAGACGGCACGCGTGCTGCTGCACCTTTGGCGCTCGTCCGCCTCGACGTGCAATCGCCGCCAATGCATAGGAAATTGAGGGGAAGCGGTTCCCTTCAAACGCCCTTACGCCGATGGCTCCTTCTGGAGCAACTGCCGAAATATGTCCTATCTGATCGGCTGGCGGAGCGACAAGGGGATACGCAATGCCATTTTGAAGGTTCCCTGGTTCCGCGTTGTTCGCCGATTGCCTTGCGGGATGCCAGGCAGGCTGCAAGCGCGGCATCCATCACTACCGCCACGGTATCGACGGCCGAAATCGGATCACGCCCACCATCAAAAATATCGTGGGCAAGCCTCGCGCCACCCGATTTGTGGTCCGCGAGCGTAACCGTCCTCGTGCACGAGCGCGGCCTCGCCCATCCGGGCCAAGGAGCTCATGGTCGCAGCCGCATCATAGCCCGCATTGCCGCTCGCTGAGCTCCCACAGGCGCCGCGCCGCCTGCATGTCCTGAGCCTCCCGGCTCGGCTGCTTCTGCCGTCGGTCGAAGAAGTATTTGCCGCTCACCGTGGCCACGTCGGCCGAGGTGGCGAGCCACACCAGCGTATCGGCGCCGGCCGTGGGCGTGCGCGCCACCAGGTTGAGGGCAGCCATGCCCATGTCGGTCAGCAGTCCATTGCCCTGGTTGAAGCCCGTAGCCACGAGCCCCGGATGGTAGCAGTTGGCTGTGATGCCCGTGCCTTCGAGACGGCGGGCCAGCTCTGCGGTAAACAGGATGTTGGCGAGTTTGGTCTCGCCGTAGCGTCCGAAGCTGCGATAGCCGTGCTCGGCATTGACATCGTCAAAGGGGACGCGCGCGCCCTGATGCGCGCTGGAGGCCGTGGTGATGATGCGAGCCGGCGCGCTCGCCCTCAGGCGATCGAGCAGCAACGTGGTCAGCAGGAACGGCGCCAGGTGGTTGACCGCCCAGGCCTGCTCGATACCGTCCTGACTGAGCCGCCGCGTGCCGTACATGGCGCCCGCGTTGTTGACCAGCACATCGAGCCTTGAACAGCGCGCCAGCACCTCGGCGGCGAGCTTGCGCACAGCGGCCTGCGATGACAGGTCGGCGACGAAGGTTGTTACCGCTGCGGCCTTCGCTGCCGCGCCGATCGCCGCCGCCGCTGCCCGCGTTCTCGTCTCGCTGCGGCCGACGATGGCCAGGTTGGCTCCGAGCGCGACCAGGGCCTTCGCGGCCGCTAGGCCGATGCCGTTGGTCGCGCCCGTGATCAGGATGTGCTTACCCTGCACGAAGGTCTCCCCAAGTTGGTTGCCGGCGTTAGGCCTTCCACTTTATGGAACAGCCAACCGACGGGACCTGGTCTGATGGCGTCGCGCCGGCTGCGATCGCG
>JAFMSC010000283.1 GCA_017353825.1 Hyphomicrobiaceae bacterium
GCACCGCGCAAGGCGGCATTGAGCGCCTCCGCGCGCGCGAGCCCAGCGAGGCCGCGGTTGATCAGCAGCCGGTCCCAGCGCGCGCGGTCCTGGTCGAGCAGCAGGATCGGCTCGCCGGCGGGCCCGACGCGCGCCTTGAGGCGCGAGGCCTGGATCTCCATCAGCGCGACCAGTCCGTGCACCTCGGGCTCCTCGGGCGCCAGCCCGGCCAACACGCGGCCGAGGCGCAAAGCCTCCTCGCACAGCTGCGGCCGCATCCAGTCGCCGCCGGCAGTGGCCGTGTAGCCCTCGTTGAACACCAGATAGAGCACGCCCAGCACCGAGGCGAGGCGCTCGGCGCGCTCCCTGCCGTGCGGCACGTCGAACGGCACCTGCTTTTCGGCCAGCGTGCGTTTGGCACGCACGATGCGCTGGGCGATGGTGGGCTCAGGGACGAGGAAGGCGCGCGCGATCTCCTGTGTCGTGAGCCCGCCCAGAAGGCGCAGCGTGAGGGCCACCCGCGCCTCGGTGGAGAGCACCGGGTGGCAGGCCGTGAACATCAAGCGCAAGAGGTCATCGCCGATGTCGTCATCGAGCGCGGCGTCGAGATCAGGAGTCGCGTCGCCGCCGGCCGTCATAAGGTCGTGTCCCAGCTCCTGGTGCTTGCGCTCGATGAGCTTGGCGCGGCGCAGCCGGTCGATGGCGCGATTTTTGGCGGCGGCCATCAGCCAGGCGCCCGGCTTGTCGGGAATGCCCGACTGCGGCCACTGCTCCAGCGCGGAGACAAGCGCGTCCTGCGCCAGCTCCTCGGCAAGCCCGATGTCGCGCAGGATGCGCGCGAGCCCGGCGATCAGTTTCGCCTGCTCGATGCGGAAGACCGCTTCGATGGCGCCCAGGGTGGCGATGTGGGTGTGGGTGTCGGTGGCCGTCGTCACGGCCGCCGATCACACCATCATTGCCCTCCCGGTGCAACCAGCTGAAGGGCGGATTAATCGGGTTGGCGCCAAGCGCGTAAACCCGCCGCAGCGGGCTGAAGATGGCGGGGCTACGGCCTTCGGCCCAAACGAAGTCGCCCTACGAGTTCGCGGCATTCCGGCGCATACTCTCGCGCGTCGCCGCCTCACGTTTGCGCTCCTCGGGCGAGAGGAACTCGTGCGAGAAGTCCTCCTGCTCGAAAATCGGGCGCAGTTCGCACTCGCCCCGGCCCAGCACCTGCAGGAAGCGCGTGGTCCAGTGGATCGCCTCGTCCATGGATTTCACCTGAAACAGCGCGTAGGACGCCACCAATTCCTTGGACTCCGTGAACGGTCCGTCAATAACCGTAACCTTGCCGTCCTGGAGGCGCACGCGCTTGCCTTTGTCGCTGGGCTTGAGGCCGTTGGTGGACAGCATCACGCCGGCCTTGGTGATCTCCTCGATGAACACGCCCATGCGCTCAATGAGGTCCTTGCTCGGTGGTGCACCGGCCTCGGAGTGCACGTCGGCCTTCAGCATTCCAAAGATTCGCATTGTCGTGTCTCTCACGATTGGATGTGTCTCATGGATTGGGGATAAAGGTAGATCCGCCACTAGGCCGCGCTCCGCTCGGGCGGAAAAGCAGGCGAGTCCCACATCAGACGGATCTCGCTCTCGCCGTCGCCCGCGATCTTCAGGAAGCGCTTGCCCCATTCGATCGCTTCCGCGTTCGAGCCCACACGGATGATGGCGAATCCGGCGATCAGCTCCTTGGCCTCCGTAAAGCGTCTGTCGATCACGGTGAACTTGCCGCCCGAGAGGCGCACGCGTGCGCCCCGCGACGATGGCAATAGCCCGTCGGTGGCGAGCAGGACACCCGCCTTGATCATATCGCCGATCAGCTTGCCCATTTCGGTCACTTCGTCCTGGGTTGGAGGCAAGCCGTCCTCAAGTTTTCCGGTATCGGCTGGCCTGTAAATGCACATGAATCGCATCTTGGTGAGTCCCTTTCGTTTTATGTGTCCCGGAGGCTGTCGCGCGGACAAAAATCGCATTCGGGCGGCTGGCCTCCGGTGACACGACGAGCGACAGCCGGCAGGGATCGACACGGTCTTGACGAATGAAGGTCCTGAGCCCGGTCGATCCGGGAGCCACCCCCGTCACTTCTGCTTTGCGATCTCCTCGCCGAGCTTGCGGTGGTGCTCCACGGCCGGGCTCTCGCCGAAGTCCTCCAGCTCAAAAAGCTGGCGGATCTCGATCTCGCAGTCGCCGTCGTGCGGCTTGGGGCAGCGCTTGATCCACTCGACCGCCTCGGCTCGGTCGCGCACCTGGATGATCCAGTAGCCGGCCACCAGCTCCTTGGTCTCGGCGAACGGCCCGTCGATCACCGCGCGCGGGCTGGTGCGGTCGCCCATCTTGCCGCCTGTGAACTTGATGCGTGCGCCCTTTGAGCTCGCCGTGAGCCCGTTGCCGTCAAGCATCACCCCAGCCTTCACCATCTCCTCGTTGAACTTGGCCATGGCGGCGAGCGCCTCCTCCGGGGGCAGCTTGCCGGCTTCCGAATCCTTGGTAGCCTTGACCATCACCATGAAGCGCATCGTCGTTCTCCTTCCGTTTGCGTTGGCCGCGCCGGCTGCCGGACCCAGCCGATGCCAAGCGCCGCTCTGATGACACGTCGAACGAGGCGCCGCAAAATCGACAGGCCCCGCCAACACTTTCTTTCGACAGATGAGTAAGCCTTTGGCACAATTCAGACTTTGTCACGAGTCGGGGATCGTGCCTGGGTCCCTATCCCCTGCTCGTGATAGCAAGTTGCAGATGGTCTTGGACCTCGGGTACGGCTCGTCTAGGGTCGCGCCAGGCAATCGGGGAGATTCCCATGGCTGAGACGACGCAATTGGTGATGGGCGGGAGGCGCATGCTTGTGCCTCGGCTGCTGAAGCGCCTCGTGCAGGTGGGCCTGTCCGTGGCCGTCACCTCCGCGGTGTTCTTCGTCATGATCGCGGGCAACGGGTATCTGGTCGGGCGCACCACGCTGCGGACCGGTTTCAACGCCTGGCTGGTGTTCATCCAGCGCTCTGACATCCTGGCCACGATGGTGCTCACCGCCATCGTCACCATGCTCGTGATGTATTGGCAGCGCGACCAGGAACGGCGCCCGGGATCGGGCCGCCCCTCAATGTAAGGGACGTTGCGGTGTCGGCGCCTGCTTGCCGAACCCAAGCAGCCTACCCGCGCCGCTTGCTCGACCACCACGAACCGCGCCCAATCGACAAGATGGGCTTCCCGCAACGGGGCCTTGTCGTGGGCCTCGTCGTGGGCCTAGTCGTGGGCCTTGTCGTGGGCCTTGTCGTGGGCCTTGTGGTAGCCTTGTCGATGCGCCCAGCCTGGCTGGGCTGAGGCCTGGCCGGCCGAGTTGGGGATATATGGCAACGGCCCAATGCCGGCGCGACATCCGAGCCGCCCCTGCCGACGCGGGCTATCCCCTCACTCCGCGGGCTGCGGGGTGGGCGCGGGGCCTTCGCCGCGCCTGGCCAGGGACCGGCCCGTGAGGCGGCGGATCACCACGTAGAACACAGGCGTGAACATGAGGCCGAACAGGGTAACGCCGATCATGCCCCAGAACACCGCGGTGCCCAGCGCGATGCGCATTTCGGCGCCGGCACCGACCGCCAGGTAGAGAGGCACCACGCCCAGGGTGAAGGCCATCGAGGTCATCAGGATCGGCCGCAGCCTGAGCCGGCACGCCTCCACTGCTGCCGACACGGTGTCGCGCCCCTGCTCCTCCAGCTGGCGCGCGAACTCTACGATCAGGATGGCATTCTTGGCCGCGAGCGCGATCAGTACGATGAAGCCCACCTGGGTCAGGATGTTGATCTCGCGCCCGTGCAGCCACACGCCGAACGACGCGGCGAACAGGCACATGGGCACGATCAGGATGATGGCGAGCGGCAACGACCAGCTCTCGTACTGCGCCGCCAGCGCAAGGAAGACGAACACCACGCTCAAGCCGAAGACGAGATAGCCGGTGCGGCCAACCTTGGCCTCCTGGTAGGAGAGGTCGGTCCACTCAAAGGTGATGCCCGGGGGAAGCTTCTCCTCGGCCAGCTTACGCATGATAGCGAGCGCCTGGCCCGAGCTGATTCCGGGCTGGGCCGAACCCTGCACTTCGGCCGATGGGAACAGGTTGTAGCGCGGCACGCGCTCGGGACCGGCGATCTCCTTGAAGGTGACGAGGCTGCCCAGGGGCACCATGGCCCCGTCGACGTTGCGCACGCGCAGTCGGGCAACGCTCGCCTGGTCCATGCGGAAATCGCCGTCGGCCTGCGCAGTGACGCGGTAGGTGCGGCCGAACATGTTGAAGTCGTTGACGTAGGCCGAGCCCAGGAACACGCGCATGGCCTCGAAGATGTTGGTGACGGGCACCTTGAGCATCTGCGCCTTGTCGCGGTCCACGTCGACGAACATCTGCGGCGTCGCCGCCGCGAAGGTGGTGAAGACGTTGGCGATGCCAGGCGTCATGTTGGCCTCGGCCACGAACTCCTGCGTTATGCGGGCGAGCTCGGCGGACGGCAGACCGAGCGCGTCTTGCAGGCGCATGGAGAAGCCGGCAGCCGCGCCCATGCCGCGCACCGGCGGCGGCACGAACACCAGGGTTTGGGCGTCCTCGATCTGCGCCAGCTTCGTCCGCAGCGATTGGGCGATCTTCTCGATCGTCAGCCCGCGACGGTGCCGCTCCTCGAAATCGTCGAGCACGATGAACAGTAGGCCGGCGTTGGTGGCGGCCGTGAACGTGGCGGCGTTGCGGCCAGCAAAAGCATTGGAATTCGCCACCCCGGGCTCGGCCAAGAGGATGTCGGTGGCCTGTCGCACCACCGCGTCGGTGCGCTGCAGCGAGGCGCCGGGCGGCAGCTGCAGAGAGATGACGAGAATCGCCCGATCGAGGTTGGGGATGAAGCCGGTCGGCAGCCGCTGCACGAACCAGACGCCAAACCCCAACAGCACAACGTAGCAGATGAGGACCGGCAGCCAGACCGCCACCAGCCCGCGCACCAGCCGGGAGTAGCCATTTGCTAGCGCCGCGAATGCGGCATCGAACAGGCGAAAGAAGCCATGTACCGGCGCCATGATGAGCGACTTGCGCTCGTGGGCGCCGTGCGGCTTGAACAGCAGCGCGCATAGGGCTGGGCTCAGGGTGAGCGACAGGAGCAGGGAGATGCCGGTTGCCGTGGCGATGGTGACGGCGAACTGGCGGTAGAACTGACCACTGATGCCGCCGAGGAACGTGGTGGGCACGAACACCGCGAACAGCACCAGCGCGATGGCTATGATGGCGGTGCCGACCTCGTCCATGGACACCCGCGCCGCTTGCAGGGGCGAGAGCCCTTCCTTGAGTTTGCGCTCCACGTTCTCGACCACGACGATGGCGTCGTCCACCACGATGCCCACGGAGAGCACCAGCCCGAACAGGGTGAGCATGTTGAGGGAGAAGCCGAAGCCCTGCATGACCGCGCAGGTACCGATCAGTGCAATGGGAATAGCGATCACGGGAATGAGCGTCGCGCGCCAAGTCTTGAGGAATAGCAGAACCACCAGCACGACCAGGCCCGTGGCCTCGAGGATGGTGCCGTAGAGCGTGCGGATCGCCACCTCGATGAACTCGGTCGGGTTGTAGGTGATGCGGTACTCAAGCCCCTTGGGGAAGCTCTTGGCCAGCTCCGCCATCGTTTCCTTGATACCCTGCGTGGCAGCCACCGCATTCGAGCCCGGTTGCTGGTCCACCACGACGATCACCGCCGGGTAGCGGTCGGCGTAGCCCTGCGCGCCGTAGCTGAGCGCGCCCAGCTCCACACGCGCCACATCCTTAAGGCGCACGACACGACCGTCCGCCCCCGCCTTGACGATGATCTCCTCGAACTCGTCGGCGGTCGACAGCCGCCCCTTCATCTGCAACGAGATTTGGAACGCGTTCTTATAGTCCACCGG
>JAFMSC010000609.1 GCA_017353825.1 Hyphomicrobiaceae bacterium
GAGGTGGTCGAGCCGCGTGAGCGAGCAGTTGTCGGCCGAGAACGCCAGCGCAGCCTGGGGCGCCAGCCCCAGCGCCAGCGCGATCGCGGCGCGGATCGTACCGCCATGTGTGACCGCCACGATGTCCCGCCCGCGGTGCTCGGCAGTGAGCCGCTCAACGGCCGGAGCGACCCGGCCCACGAGGTCAGTGAAGCTCTCGCCGCCCGGAGGCCGCTCGTCGGCCGACGCCAACCACAAGCTGTGAGTGCCGACCTTGCGGGCGGCATAGAATGCCTTGCGCTCAAGCCCCTGCCATTCGCCCAGATGCTGCTCGTCGAACTCGGAGAGGGCGGCAGGCACCACGTGCGCGAACTTACCGGGCTCGGCAGCCCTGATTGCCTGCGCTGTCTGTTTGGCCCGCTGCAGGGCGCTCGTTACCCACACCGCGTCCGCGGGAAGCTCGGCCGCGAGGCCTGCAAAGACGTGCGTGTCGCTGCAATCGCAGGCAAGATCGCTCTGCCCGTAAATGCGCCCGCCGTCCGGCACGGGTGCATGCCTGATCCACCACCAGCGCGTCACGGCCGACATGGGACTGACAGACCCCTCAATCCATCGTTACGACGACCTTGCCCATGGCCTGACGGCCGGCCAGACGGGCGATCGCCGCACCGGCCTTGGCAAGCGGATAGCGCTCCGAGACGAGCGGCTTGATCGCGCCCTTCTCGTAAAGGCGCATCAGC
The DNA here is from genome assembly GCA_017353825.1 of Hyphomicrobiaceae bacterium. Taxonomy (GTDB): domain Bacteria; phylum Pseudomonadota; class Alphaproteobacteria; order Rhizobiales; family Hyphomicrobiaceae; genus AWTP1-13. The sequence goes on from JAFMSC010000609.1 coordinate 720, forward strand.
TCCGCGATGTTGGCAGCGTTCCCGTTGGGATCGCGCTGGGTGAAGCCGCCCCAGAACACCCCCACGACCTGGCACCCTTTGAGAAGCGCGAGGTTGAGCGGCAGCTTGGGGATGCCGGCCGGAAAGCCGACCACTAGAAACCGCCCCTGCCAGGCAATCGAGCGCAGTGCGGCCTCGGCATAGTCGCCGCCGACGGGGTCGTAGATCACGTCGGCGCCGCCTTCTCCGCAGGCACCCTTGAAGAGGTCCGCCAGCGCCCTGGCTCCGGTCCTGTCGAAGGGGCCGGGCGGGTAGACCAGGCCGGTGCCAGCGCCGTGCCTTCTTGCCAGGTCCACCTTCTCCTGCGAGGAGGCCGCAGCGATGATGCGGGCGCCCATGGCCTTGCCGAGCTCGACTGCGGAGAGCCCGACACCCCCGGCAGCACCCAGAACCAGCATGGTTTCGCCCGGCCTCAGCCTGGCGCGGTCTTTGAGAGCGTGGATGGAGGTGCCGTAGGCGAGCACCAGCGCGCTCGCCTCGTCGAACGGCATGGCGGACGGCATGGGCGTGCAGCGCACCGCCGGCACGACCACCTTCTCGGCCATGCCGCCCCAGATCAGCGAGCCGATCACCCGGTCACCCGGCTTGCAGGTGGTCACGGCGGCGCCCACCGCCTCCACCACTCCGGCCACCTCGCCGCCGGGTGAGAACGGGCGCGGCGGCTTGAACTGATAGCGATCCTCGATGATGAGGCTGTCGGGAAAATTCACGCCGCAGGCCTTGATGGCGATGAGCACCTCGCCGGCAGCTGGGGTTGGATCGCGCAGCTCTTCCAGCACCAGCGTGTGCGGGCCACCGGGCGCCTTGCTCAGCATCGCCTTCATCGTCTCATGTCCTTCGGCCCTCCTCGGGTGCAAGCAGCGGCGAGTTTAGCCGCAGCACAGGTGCGCCGTCGATCATCTCAGCGTGGCCGGCGGACACTGCCGCAAGCACCCGATTGCGCCGATGGGCCGTGCCATTCATAATTGGGCTGCTCAATGCAACACGGGGACCTCCCATGCGCACAGTGCTCATCGCATCTTTTGCGCTCGCGTGGATCGGCGGGACAGCACTGGCCGAAACCAAGGCCCCGGCGCCGTCCGAGCAGGCGCCCCCGGCCCTCGCGCGCGCAGCCCC
>JAFMSC010000284.1 GCA_017353825.1 Hyphomicrobiaceae bacterium
CCAGACCTGCAGCCCCATGCCCACAGCCTCGCCGCGCTGGCGCCGCGGCTCACGCCAGCGGCCGTGAGGCCGCTCTATCTCAGGGCGCCGGATGTAAAGGCGCAGGATCGGGCGACGCTCCGGGGGCGCACCGATGAGGCGGGCGGTGATGATGCGAGCCGATAGGACGCCTGCGGACACCTCATCGGCGCTGCGCATCTGCGGTTGCGAGCCGCACCACGCCGGCGAACTAGCGCAGCTCCACGCGAGCCTATTCGAGGCACCCTGGGACGCGGCAAACTTCAAGGAGCTGTTGGCCAATCCCGGTACGCTGGCGTTTGCCGCAAGGTCTAGCGCGATCGGCGCCGACAAGGCTCTGCTGCCGTGGGGCCTGATTGTCGGGCGGGTGGCCGCCGACGAAGCCGAGGTCCTCACGCTGGCCGTGGCCAGGGAGCATCAGCGGCTTGGCGTCGGCGCACGCCTGGTCGAGAGGTTGTGCCGGGCCGTCCAGAAGTGCGGTGCGCACCGGCTCTATCTGGAGGTCGCCGAGGCCAACAAGCCCGCGCGGGCACTCTACGCCGGGCTCGGCTTCCAGGAGAGCGGGCGTCGGCGCGGCTACTACGTGCGCGCGGGAGCTTCCCGGGAAGACGCCATCAACATGTGCTTGAAGCTCAATGGCCCTGCCGAGGCCGGGACTAGGCTGGAACGTAGGGGCCTGGAGCTTGACGGGCTGCCGGCAAAGCGTCCGCGGCGGTAGGCCGCTCGGGCCATAAGGGTGCCGGGGACCTGACCTCGGTTGAGAGCGCGGGCAAATCGGTGCCGCTGCCGCGCAGCTTTACTGAGGGGCTTGGCCCCGCTAAATCGGGGGCGAATTTGCGCTATCTGCTGCACCCAAGCTGGAGCTATGGGGTAACACGCACGGCCTGCCAGGCATACGATGACCAACCCGCACAAGGTCCACGTCAAGACATTCGGCTGTCAGATGAACGTCTATGACAGCGAGCGGATCGCCGAGCTGCTGGCGCACCTGGGCTACGCCGAGACGGCGGCGGTGGAAGACGCCGACGTCGTCGTACTCAACACTTGCCACATCCGCGAGAAAGCGGCTGAGAAGGTCTATTCCGACCTCGGCCGCATCCGCGCGATCAAGGAGCGTCGGCGCGAGCTAGGCCGGAACACCCTCGTGGCGGTTGCGGGGTGCGTGGCGCAGGCCGAAGGGGCGGAGATCGTGCGACGCGAGCCCAGCGTGGATGTGGTCGTGGGACCGCAGAGCTACCACCGGCTGGGCGCCCTCCTGGCGCGCGCCAACGCGCAGCGGGTGCCCATGATCGACACCGAGCTCCCCGAGAAGGATAAGTTCGCCGCCCTGCCCGCGCGTGCTCTGCCGGTGTCCGGGGCCGGGGCGCCCTCAGCCTTTCTGACGGTGCAAGAGGGTTGCGACAAGTTCTGCACGTTCTGTGTGGTGCCCTATACGCGTGGTACTGAATATTCACGTCCCGTGGCCGATGTGGAGGCCGAGGCGCGCCGGCTCGTGGATAGGGGCGTGCGCGAGATCACGCTCTTGGGGCAGAACGTCAACGCCTACCACGGTGCGGGGTCCGACGGCCGCCCGCGGTCGCTGGCCGACCTGATCGGTCGGCTTTCGCGTCTTGAGGGTCTCAAGCGTCTGCGCTACACCACAAGCCACCCGCGCGACATGCGCGACGACCTGATCGCGGCGCATCGCGACGAGCCCAAACTCATGCCCTACCTTCACCTGCCCTTCCAGGCGGGTTCCGACCGCATTCTTGCGGCCATGAATCGCAAGCATACCCGCGCCGACTATCTGGCGCTCATCAAGCGCATCCGCGCCGCGCGGTCCGACATCGCGCTCTCGACGGACGTGATCGTGGGCTTCCCCGGCGAGACCGAGGCCGAGTTCGAGGCCACGCTTGCGTTGCTTAACGAGGTGAGCTTCGCCCAGGCCTACACCTTCAAGTACAGCCCCAGGCCTGGCACGCCGGCTGCGGCAATGGAGCAGCTTCCCGATGACGTGAAGGACCGCCGGTTGCAGCGCGTGGTTGAGGTGGTGGAGGCCAGCCAAACGGCGTTCAACACAAGCTGCGTCGGAAGCGTGCTGCCTGTGCTTTTGGAGCGGCCAGGGCGCCATCCGGGGCAGCTCGTCGGCCGCTCGCCTTTCATGCAATCGGTGCACGTGAGTGCAGATTCGTCATTCTGCGGTCACGTGGTGGAGGTTGAAATCCTTGCTGCCAGTGCCAATAGTCTCACGGGAACGTTGACATCGGCCACATGAGGCAGGTCGCCCGCAGTTGTGGTAGGCTTGCTGGGGCGAAGGATTCGGATAGCGAGATGCTTCGGGAGGTTGCCTAATTGTCTGGCATGCGCGGGCCAGCGATACCGCACGCTGGCAAGCCCGCCAAAGTTGCGCACGCGCGTGTGGTGGTGCCTTTCGAGGATAACCGCCATTTGAACCGCCTGCTCGGCGAATACGATGGGCACCTAGCATTGATCGAGGATCGTCTCGGCATCGAGACACACGCGCACGGCAACGTGGTCACGCTCACTGGGCCGGCGGAGGCCTGCGCGACAGCGCGCGAGGTGCTGGAGAAGCTCTATATGCGCATCCGCCGCGGCGAGGAGATCGGCGCCGGCGATGTGGATGGACTTCTGCGCCACAGCCGGGCCGAGCCCGACGGCAAGGACAACCTGCCGCAGATCCGTACAAGGCGTCGCGTGATTACCGCGCGGTCGCCGAACCAAAGCCACTACATCCGTGCGCTGGACCGGTCCGATCTGGTGTTCGGATTGGGTCCGGCCGGCACCGGCAAGACGTACCTAGCGGTGGCCCACGCTGCACAGTACCTGGAGCGGGGGCAGGTGGAGCGCATTGTGCTGTCGCGGCCGGCCGTGGAGGCCGGCGAGCGCCTGGGCTTCCTGCCGGGCGACATGCGCGAGAAGGTCGATCCCTACCTGCGTCCCCTCTATGACGCGCTCTACGACGTGCTCCCGCCCGCCAAGGTAGAGCGCGACCTCCTGAGCGGCGTGATCGAGATCGCGCCCCTCGCCTTCATGCGTGGCCGCACGTTGTCGCACGCCTTCGTGATCCTCGACGAAGCCCAGAACAGCACGTCGATGCAGATGAAGATGTTCCTCACCCGCATGGGTGAGGGCTCGAAGATGGCGGTGACCGGCGACCCGAGCCAGATCGACCTGCCGCCGGGGCAGAAGTCGGGCCTGGAGCAGGCCGTCGGGCTACTGCGCGGTGTCAAGGGGATCGAGGCGGTGCGCTTCGATGCCGGCGACGTGGTGCGGCGCGATCTCGTGGCGCGCATCGTCGAGGCCTACGACAAGGCCGCCGCCTCCGACAGGGCTGGCAACTCCAAGTAGTCGGCGCGCAGCCATGACCGTCCCAGGCGACAGTTCGCCTTCCACGTCACCCGTTGAGCCGGCACCCGCCGAGCCCGAACCACCCGAACGGCTGTCGGTCACCATCCTCGAAGAGGCCGGCGATTGGAGCCAGTTCGGCGCCTGCGAGGAGGCGATTGCCGGTGCTGCGGCGGCCGTAGCCCGCGATCGGCGGTGCGCGCGGGCGCGTGGGGCCGAGGCGTGTGTGGTGCTGGCGGACGACGCGCTGCAGCGCTCACTGAACCACGCCTACCGTGGTCGGGACGCACCGACCAACGTGCTCTCGTTCCCGTTCCAGGACGCGCTGGGCGCCGCATCGCGCAGGGGCTCCGGCGCGGCGGAGCCGCGTCAGCTCGGCGATGTGGTGCTGGCGGCCGAGACCCTCCGCAAGGAGGCGGCCGAGCAGGGCATCCCGCCCGTGCACCATCTGCAGCATCTGGTGGTCCACGGTCTCCTGCATCTTCTGGGCTTCGACCACGGCACGGAGGCCCAGGCGCAGGCCATGGAGCGGCTGGAAGCCCAAATTCTGGCGACCCTCGGGGTCGCCGACCCCTACGCGGCGGCCTAAGGCCAGGGAGAGTGATGAAGCTTTTGCGAACGCAGTCCGCACTTGAGGGTCGCGCACTTGAGGGCCCCGCACTTGAGGGCCCAGCACTTGAGGGCGACATCAAACGAGCCAAGGAATAGCGGAAATGGAACCGTGCCGCGCCGACGCCGCGCGCAACATCCTTGAGGCCAGGACATTGGTCGTTGAGCCACCCAAGCGAACCCTACGCAGGGTCGGCGAAAGGAAGCGCCGAGGGGAGGTGGCCGATGCCGCTTAAGCGACCTCTTGGAAGCCCCAGCCTTCAGGCCGGGGAGCATGTCGCCAGCAAGGATTCCGAGAGACATTCCGAGACCGGCGAGACGGGCCAGAGCTGGTTCACCGGCCTGAAAGCCAAATTGGGTCTGCCGGGCGCGCCCAGCTTGCGCGAGACGTTGGAGAGCGCGCTGCGCACCGCCGGCGAGAGCGAGGGGTTCTCGGTCGAGGAGCGCGAGATGCTGCTCCGCATCCTGCGCTTCGGCACGCTGCGGGTTGAGGACGTGATGGTGCCGCGCGCCGACATCATCGCTGTGGACGAGAGCGATTCGATCCGCGAGCTCTTGAAGACGTTCGACGCCGCGGGTGTGTCGCGCGTTCCGCTCTACCGCGAGACCCTGGACGAGCCGCGGGGCGTGGTGCACGTCAAGGACGTTCTGCACTGGCTGGTCGGTCATGCCCAGGCACGTCCGTCCGACGATGTCGACGGATCGCCGTCCGAGGTGCGCGGCGCGGGCAGGGACGTTGCGCCCGACTTATCGCGCGTGGACCTGTTGCGGTCGATCGCGTCGGCGGAACTCGGACGCCCGACGATCTACGTGCCCCCCTCGATGCCGGCAGCCAACCTGCTGTTGCGCATGCAGTCCTCCCACATCCATATGGCGCTGGTGGTGGACGAGTACGGCGGCACCGACGGCCTTGTCACCATCGAGGATCTGGTCGAAGAGATCGTGGGCGAGATCGAGGACGAGTACGATGAGGCCGAGGTCGCGCACATCGCCAGCGATGCCAAGTTCGGGCTAACCACGCTAGCGCGCACGCCGGTGCACGAGCTGGAGGCTTACCTGGGGCTGAAGCTGCTCGATGCGGAGCAGGAGAACGACATCGAGACCGTTGGTGGGCTCATATCGTCGATTGCCGGTCGAGTACCAGCGCGCGGTGAACTGATCGCCCACCCCACGGGAATTGCCTTTGAGGTGCTCGACGCCGACCGCCGCCGCGTCAAGAAGCTCAAGCTACATCTGCCCGGCAGCTCCCCTGACGCCGCGCCGGCGGCCTGATAGCGGCTTGACTCAAGTCCCCGGGCCCGCAAGTTTGCCCTCCCGACGGAGAGGGATATGCCCCAGATATCGATGGCGGCGCTTGCCGAACGCGTGCGTAGCTTGTCTGGCTGGCGCGGGCGATTGGCCGCTGTTAGCGCGGGCGCCGCATCGGTGCTGGCCATGGCCCCGTTCTTCCTGGCGCCGGTGCTTTGGCTCACCCTTCCGGTGCTGGTGTGGCTGATCGACGGAACCGTCCGCCGACACGCCGGCGAAGGGCCGCTGCGCCGCTTCGCGGCGGTTGCCGAGATCGGCTGGTGGTGGGGTTTCAGCTATTTCCTGGTCGGCCTCTATTGGATCGGCGAAGCATTCCTGGTGGAGGCGGAAAAGTTTGCGGTCCTGATGCCGTTTGCCGTCATGGCGTTGCCGGCGTGGCTGGCGCTGTTTCATGGCGCCGCCGTGGCGGTGGCCGCGCCGCTGTGGAAGCGCGGGCCATGGCGCGTGGTTGCTCTTGCCCTGTCGCTGTCCGCTGCGGAGTGGCTGCGCGGCCACGTGGCCACCGGCTTCCCATGGAACGTGCTGGGTTACGCGCTAACCTATCCGCTGCCGCTGATGCAGAGTGCGGCGGTGCTTGGCGTCTATGGGCTCACGCTCGCCGCCGTCTTGGTG
>JAFMSC010000285.1 GCA_017353825.1 Hyphomicrobiaceae bacterium
GCCATCAGGATGGGCGCGACCTTCGATCCCGTGGAGCTGGCGCGCGGCCCGGCGCTGGCGGGCGTGAGCGCCGACCGCAACGAGGCGCGCAAGTGGTACGAGCGCGCGCGCGACCTCGGTGCCTCCGACGCGGACGACCGGCTGGGCCGCCTGACCGGCCGATAGCGTCTCTCAGCCGTGCAAGGGATGGCGATCGGACGCGGGGCGGAGGCTCCAGCGGCCGTAAAGCCACGGGGCGAACGGGTGCCTTTCGTGCCTGATGTCGGGCGGCGGATCGTAGCCGTGCGTTCCCCACGGATGGCAGCGGCATAGGCGCGACAGGGTGAGCCAGCTTCCTCGCCAGGCGCCGTTGATCTCGATGGCCGCCAGCGCGTACTCCGAACAGGTGGGCAGATGGCGGCACTCCAGGCCGAGCCATGGCTTCAGCGTCCACCGGTAGGCAACAACCGGCGCTTTGGCCATGGCCTTACTGGCGCGTGCTAGCGCGTTTCGCACCGCTCAGCTCCAGCTGGTTCCAGTTCGTGCCCCGGTGCGGCCATCTGCCGCCCGCTCCTCGGCGGACCGCCGGCTCTCGACCTCGGCCAGCGCCGTCTCCACCGCGTCGAAGACCAAGAGCGTCGAGGCGTGTCGCGCCTTGTAGTCGCGCACGGGCTCCAGCACGGCAAGGTCGGCCCAGCGCCCACCGGGAGGCGCGCCATCGGCCTTGAGCATCCGGCGCATGGCCGCCCCCACCTGGCGCAGCTCGCTGGCGTCGCTGCCGATGATGTTCCGGGCCATGATGGATGCGGCCGCCTGTCCCAGCAGGCACGCCTTCACGGTCTGGCCAAACGCGCTCACCCGGTCGCCGGACACCTTGATGTCGACGCTCACGGTCGACCCGCACAGCTTGGAATGCGCGGTCGCGGTCGCATCCGCGTCCGTAAGGCGCTCGGTACGCGGGATGTTCGCCGACAGCTCCAGGATGCGCTGGTTGTAGATCTCGCTCAGTTGGGCCATGTCCTCGTCCTCAGGCCGCCCCACGCGGTCGGTGCCCATCGCCGTCGCCAGCGCCGTCGGGGGCGTGGCGGCCATGCATCCGGGGCGCCTCGCTTTGCTTGTCCGCGCCAACTCGCCGTACTATATGGCTCATGTCACTGGGCGCCCCGCCTTAAGCTTGCGCTGCCGTATGATATCGCGCGCGCCGGGCCGGAATTCAACCGGGAGCCGGTCAAGTGAGGTGCCGCCGGTCCCGTCGCGCTTTGGGTGTAGTACCGATCTTGAGGCCTAGAGCAGGATGGATGACATCGTGACGAGCCGGGGGGCGCCGTCCAGGCGCAAATCAGGGGTCCCCCGCCCCACGCGCTCCGAGACCGAGGCGGCCGTCCGAACGCTGATCGCGTGGGCCGGCGACGATCCCGACCGCGAGGGCCTGCGCGATACACCTGCCCGCGTCGCCGACGCCTTCGAGGAATATTTTTCCGGCTATCGGCTCGATCCAATCGACGTGCTCTCCCGCACCTTCCAGGAGGCCGGCGGCTACGACGACCTCGTCATGCTCCGCGACATCCGGGTGGCGAGCCACTGCGAGCACCACCTGGCGCCGTTCATGGGCGTGGCCCATGTCGCCTACCTTCCCAACGGCCGCATCCTCGGCCTCTCCAAGATCGCGCGCGTGGTCGAGATCTTTGCCAAGCGCCTGCAGACCCAGGAGACTCTGACCGCCCAGATCGCCGACGCCATCGAGCAGACGCTGCGCCCGCGCGGCGTCGCGGTGCTGATCGAGGCCGAGCACCAATGTATGTCGATGCGCGGCGTGCGCCAGCCGGGCGTCAAGACCATCACCACACGCTTCACCGGCGCGCTCGCAACCGACGCCAGCTACCGAGACCGCTTCTTGCAGATGGTGCACGGCCCGCGGGGCTGACGGGGGTCGCGGGGGATCGGTTGGGTCGAGCGGCAGCGCCGACCCAACAGCGCCGTGTGCGAGTGATCGCTGGGTCTGCCCCGGCGTTGGCGGAGGTCGATCCGACCCATCGTGCTAGGACTGAGGAGGCGAGGGTAGGACCCCATTCAATGGCGACCAAGCCCGTTTTTGCCGAGCGCGGCACGGCCGAGGAGGTCGAGCGAGGCTTGCGGTTCGAGCCCCGGTTCGACGCCGACGGCCTGATGCCGGCCATCGTCACCGATGCGGCTTCCGGCGAAGTGCTGATGTTTGCGTGGATGAATGCCGAGGCCCTCGCCCGCACCCTGGAGACGCGCCTCGGGCATTTCTGGAGCCGGTCGCGGCGTAAACTGTGGAAGAAGGGCGAGGAGAGCGGCAACCTCCTGCATATCGCCCAGGTGTTGACCGACTGCGACCAGGACGTCCTGTGGCTCAAGGTGTCGGTGGGCGGCACCGGGGTTGCCTGTCACACGGGGGCCCGCTCCTGCTTCTACCGCGCGCTGCCGCTCGGCACCACGCCGGGCCCCGATCTCGCCATGATGCGCTCCGATCCTGACTGAACGTCGCGTCACCAATTGTTGAGCTGACGCCCTTTGCCTTGCGGGGCGGGTAGCGCTGGCTTAAGTCCTCCCGGCTAAGGTCGGGGTCCGGCCTACCGCTCCTCCCGCCATTCTCGGCTTTCCGTGGTGGCGAGCGGTCTGGCTCTCTGCCTGACTGCCGCGCAGCCATTGCTCGACGGGGTACCGCGATGAGCGACTACAAGATCGGACTGGCGCTCGGCGCCGGCGCCGCCCGGGGGTGGACGCACATCGGCGTGCTGCGCGTGCTCGCCGAGGCCGGCATCCAGCCCGACATCATCGTCGGCACCTCCGTCGGCGCCGTGGTCGGGGGGTGCTACGTCGCCGGCGAACTCGACGCCTTGGAGACGTTCGCGCGCGACCTGACCCGGCGCAAGGTGCTGGGCTTTCTCGATTTCAACTTCTCCGGCTCTGGCCTGATCCACGGCCAGCGCTTGCGCGAGGCGCTCGAAGACCGGCTGAAGCACCTAACCATCGAGTCGCTGGCGCGGCGCTTCGTGGCGGTGGCGGCTGAGATCGGCACCGGCCATGAGGTGTGGCTGACGCGCGGCCACCTCGCCAACGCCATCCGCGCCTCCTACGCCATGCCCGGCATCTTCAAGCCGGTGAGCATCGAGGGCCGCTGGCTGTTCGACGGGGCGCTGGTGAACCCGATCCCCGTATCCGTCTGCCGCGCGCTGGGCGCGCGCTACGTGATCGCCGTCAACGTCAACACCGAAGGTGGGCACGGGACGGTCATCACCGATCTCGACGCGCTGCCCGTCGCCGCGCTGCCGCCACCGGACGACCACGGCGTCCTCGCACGCAACGGCCGCGCCGTAAAAAAGCTCCTGCAGCGCCAGCTGTTCGGCCGCGTCGAGAACGGGCCCGGGATCTCCACGATCATGATGCAGGCCTTCAACATCGTCCAGGACCGCATCGCGCGCTCGCGGCTGGCCGGCGACCCGCCCGACGCGATGATCGCGCCGCCCCTGCCGCCGACCGGCCTGTTCGACTTCCACCGCGCCGAGGAGATGATCGAGTGCGGCAGGACAGCAGCCGAGCATGACGTCGAGCGCATCAAGCGCGAGATCATCGCGCGCCGCTTCCACGCGGTGTACGCTCGCACAGGCTGAGTTGAGGTCCGCTGCCCCTCTGCCCCCCTTCTGACCCGGGGCCATCGCCAACACAGGCTCGCGCCCTTCTTCCCAGGCTCAAGGTGAGCCGGCGGGTAGGCTCGACCTCGCGAAGCTGGGTCAGTGCGGTGCGCGCCGTTGTGTCAGACGGGAGGGCCTGAGCCCGGCGCACGCTTAGCTGTGGGCGATGTACTCGCGCATTGCCGTGGCTTCCATCTCGATCTCGGCCACATGGTGTTTCACCACGTCGCCGATGGAGATGATACCGACCAGATCGCCCTCGGTGACCACGGGGAGGTGGCGGAACCGGCGCGCCGTCATCATAGCCATCAGCTCGTCGAGCGTATCGGTCTCCTGGCAGGTCACGACGTTGCGGGTCATCACTTCTGCCACCGGCCGCTCCAGGCAGTCTGGACCGCACTCGGACAAGGCACGGATGATGTCGCGTTCGGAGACGATGCCCACCAGACCGCCGCGCTCGTCCATCACGACGATGGCTCCGATGCGCCGTTGCGCCAGCCGCCTCGCCACTTCTATAAGCGTGATGGTCGGGGGGGCGGTCGTCACGGCCCGCCCCTTGTGTTTCAGGATCGCGGCAACGTTCATGGGCATACTCCCGTCGGTTGGAGCCGCTGGGCGGGAGAGGACAAGCGCACTCGCTTCAGCTTGGCTTCGAGCTAAACCTCAGCTTGGCTTCAGGCGCCTCGCCTGTCCAACCCGCGATGCGGCAGCGGGCTTTCTTGTCAGGCTACCACATAGTTGCCGCTTTCAGGGTCGACGCGCAAGAGCATCGTTCCGCAGGCGCAGCATTAGTATGGAATTTATTGTGAATGCGGTGGCGGAGGGTCGAACAGGCCGAACGTGAGGAGCCCCGTGAAGAAGCCGCCCAAGTGGGCCTCCCAGGCGATATTCCGGCCTTCGAACAGGGTCGGGGCGGCCAGCGCCACCAGCACGTTGATGAGGGTCCATGTTGCGATTGCGATCAGAATGCGACGGTCTGTGAACGACGCGGAGAGACTGGACAGATGAGGGCGCCTTGTGCCTGCAAGCGCCTCCGCGTCATGATCCAGCAAGGGCACGAACAGAAAGCGCAAGGTGGCACCCATGAGGCCGGAGATGGCACCTGAGGCACCGACCATCGGGGCTGAGTTGAAAATAAGGAAGAACACTGCCCCGCCGATTCCGCACGCAAGAAAGAAGGCGAGAAAGCGGGCCGTGCCGATGCGGCGCGCCACCGGCGGACCGAACGCGACCAGCCATGCGCAGTTGATGCCGAGGTGAACCCAGTCTCCGTGCACAAACACGTGGGTGAAGAACTGCGTCAGCGCGGCCACCCGGCCGCCGGGCAACGCGCCGCCGGCATCGCCCAGGCGCTCCGGGATGAAGGCCAGCATCTCGACCAGCCGTTCGTCGGCGGCGTCGGACAGCACAGCGCGAGCCAGTTGCACGGTGACGAGGGCGCCTATCACGGCCACGACGACGCCGGGCGCGTTGAGGATCGGTTGTCGCTGGCTCACGAAGACCCCTGTTTCCTGGACGGTAGCCCGCCCGCTTACACATGGCCCTGCGCGCTGGCAAGGCTCGCGGGCGGCCGCTGAGCCGGAACGCGGCGGCGGTCCAGCGTGGCTCTCGTCGCTTAGCAGGTGTGGCAACCTTGTTGGCAACGAGTTTCTCGCGGGCGGCCTTCCTCATGGCACGATCGGTGCTCCTACCCTGGCGGGCGCCCATTTTCCCGCACCCCGTGTCCCGTTCCGGCACAGGGCGCTGATGGAATGCGCGGGCGCCAACAGGCGGCAGAACCGAAACGCGCGATTCCCCGCATGAAGCAGCGAACGTTGCAGATCCTCTACGCCTACTGGGACGGGCTGCGTGCCGGCCGCATCGCTCCGCTGCGCCTGGAGGTCGACCCCTCGCGCATCGGCTCGATCCTGCCCGAGATCTTCCTATTGGAGCGCCTGGACGCCACCACCTATTGCTACCGCCTGGCCGGCACGCGGCTGTGCGAGATCTTCGGCTCGGAGCTGCGCGGCACCAACCTCCTCGACGGCTGGACGACCGCAGACCGGGCCGAGCTGGAGCGCGCCCTGACGCGCACCTGCGATGAGGGCGCGGCGACGCATATTGTCATGGAGGCTTGCGCCGGGGCCAGCCGCCGGGTGCAGCTGGAGGCGCTGCTGCTGCCGCTCATGCACGCCGGAAACGCCATCGAGCGCGTGCTGGGGGCCGTGAGCGCCGTCGCCTCGCCGCATTGGCTGGGCCATGATCGGCTCCTGAC
>JAFMSC010000286.1 GCA_017353825.1 Hyphomicrobiaceae bacterium
CGCGGGCGTCCTGACGGTTGCGGGCCTGGGTGCGGAAGCGTGTGGCCGTGATGACGATCACGCCCTCGGCGGTGAGCCTCCGCCCTGCGAGCCGCCGCAGCCGCTCGCGCACATGGTCGGGGATCGACTTGGCGGCGACCGTGTCAAAGCGCAGCTGGACGGCCGTTGAGACCTTGTTGACGTTCTGCCCGCCGGGCCCCGAGGCGCGCACGAAGGTCTCCTCCAGCTCAGCCGGGTCGATTGAGATGGTGTCGCTGACGCGCAGCATGGGGCGCTTGGGGACCGGTTCGGGCGATAGATTTTCCGTGGTATCAGACGCAGCTCAACTCCGCACGGGTCTTGAGAGGCTTCATGAACGCCAACGCCCGCAAATCCATCGACGACCTCCTCGCCGTCATGGCGGCGCTGCGCACGCCCGGCACGGGGTGCCCGTGGGACCTGGAGCAGAACTTCAAGACCATAGCGCCCTATACCATCGAGGAGGCCTACGAGGTGGCGGACGCCATCGAGCGCGGCGATCTCGGCGAGCTCAAGGAGGAGCTGGGCGACCTGCTGCTGCAGGTCGTCTACCACGCCCGCATGGCCGAGGAGCTGGCGGCCTTCGCCTTCGCCGACGTGGTGGAGGCCATCACCGCCAAGATGGTGCGCCGCCATCCCCACGTGTTCGGTACTCCCGAGCAGCGTGCCGCCGGCGCCGCCCCCGGTTTCTGGGAGCGGATCAAGGCCGAGGAGCGTGCGGAGAAGGCCGCTCCTCCCTCCCCCTACGTGCTCCCCGCAAGCGGGGAGCAGGCATCCCACAGCGCCCTCGATGGCGTGCCCGGCGGCCTTCCGGCCCTCACGCGGGCGGTCAAGTTGCAGAACAAAGCCGCGTGCGTCGGCTTCGACTGGCCGTCACTCGCCCCGGTGTTCGACAAGGTCAAGGAGGAGGTGGCGGAGCTAGAGGAGGCGATTGCCAAACTTCCTCCGGGTGCTGCGACGATGTCAGACCCTAAGGGTCGGGAGGGTTTGTCGCCTGCAGATCGGGCCATGATCGAGGAGGAGTTCGGCGACCTGCTGTTTGTCGTCGCCAACGTCGCCCGCCATCTGAAGCTCGATCCCGAGACAGCGCTGCGTTCCGCCAATGCCAAGTTCACCCGCCGCTTCCATGCCATCGAGCGCAAGCTCGCCGCCGGGGGGCGCACCCCCGCCCATTCCACCCTCGCCGAGATGGACCGCCTCTGGGACGAGGCCAAGGCGGAGGAATAGGCGCTACCCGTGTCGCGTCAAATGGCGCGGCAACGCGTATTGCCCAAGTCGGCTGGACGGATGCCCAGGCTCAGCGGCCCTCGGTGCCACCAGTTCGACCGAGGTCAGGTACCGCAGCCCCCACTGCATCAGCGCGAAAAAAGCGATGCCGGTCGGCGCGGCGGGATACATGACGGCGGCGATCAAGGCTTCTCGAGCTCGCCGCCGCGCGCCCGTCCGGCGGTGATGCCCGGATGGCTCCCCGCCTCCCGCGGGGATTATGTGCCAGCTGAAGGACTGGGCTCGCAACCCACGTCATTCCTGCAGCGTCGTTCCCGTGGGGGCGGGGGGGATGTCACGGATGTCACGGGATGACACGGGATCGGCATGGGTTCAGGGCGGCTATTCCACAGGGCTCTCCAGAATGCGCGGACGGACCCTCCACCCTACACGTCAATAACCTCCAACACGCCGGGCACGGTGGAGATGGCGCCCTTCTGCGCCGGGGAGATGTCGAAGAGCCCCGGCAGCGCGATCTCGGCTTCGCGGCCGCGCTCCGCCAAGGTGATGCTGAGCCACACGGTGCCCTTGCCGTTGGGCTTTAGCAGCGCCTTGAGCTCGTCGAGCGGGCTCGAGCCCCCGTTGCCGCCGCCGCCCTTCAGGCTGCGCCCGTCGATCACCACCTTGACGCCCTTCTGCACACCCTCGGCGGCCTTGTCGAGGGACTCGATACTCTGGGCACGCAGCTTCAAGGCCTCGCCATCGCGCTCGCCTTCAACGTTGATGAGCACGGGCGTGCCGGGCTCCAGGAGGTGCCGGCTCTGGGCCAGCGTCTCCGAGAAGATCACCGCCTCGAACTGGCCGGTGCGCTCGGAGAACATGGCGAAGGCGAACTTATTGCCCTTCTGCGAGCGCCGCTCGCGCGCGTTGAGCACCACTCCGGCTAGCCGCCCCGCCACGGCCCCGCGGTCGGCCCGCGCCTCCAACTCCGCATAGGAAACGACGCCGAGCTTGCCGAGCACGCCGCCATAGGCATCGAGCGGGTGGCCTGAGAGGAAGAAGCCCACGGCGTCGAACTCGCGCTGCAGCCGCTCCATGGGTGTCCACGGCTTCATGGGCCGCAGGTCGACCCGCCCAGGCGCATCGCCGCCCCCGCCAAAGAGATCGCCGATGCCCTGGGCCGCGTTGTCCGCGGTGCGGTTGGCGAGGGCAAGTATCGCATCTACATTGCCATGCGCCAGCGCCCGATTGCGCTCCAGTGCGTCGAAGGCGCCGGCCGCCGCTAGCGTCTCCAGCGCGCGCTTGTTGAGCGCCTTGGGATCGCAGCGTCGCGCGAAGTCAGAAAGGTCAGTAAACGGCCCCTTGGCCGCGCGCTCGGCCACCAGGCTCTCCACCGCCTGCGCGCCGATGTTCTTCAAGGCGGCCAGCGAGTAGCGGATGGACTTCTCGGCCGGGAGGAAATCCACCTCCGAGGCATTGATGCACGGCGGCAGGATGGCGATACCAGACTTCCTGGCCTCGGCGGCGAACATGGCGAGCTTGTCGGTGTTGCCCATGTCGAGCGTCATCGACGCAGCGAGGAACTCCTCGCGGAAGTTGGCCTTGAGGTAGGCGGTATAATAGGCCACGTGCGCGTAGGCAGCCGTGTGTGCTTTGTTGAAGCCGTAGCCCGCGAACTTGTCGACCAGCTCGAAGATGTAGGCGGCCTCCTCGCGCTTGACCCCCTTCTTAACCGCGCCGGCCACGAACTCGGCCTGCTGCTTGGCCATGATGGCCTTGTCCTTCTTGCCCATGGCCTTGCGCAGGATGTCGGCCTGACCGAGCGAGTAGCCGGCCATCACCTGGGCAATCTGCAACACCTGCTCCTGGTAGATGATGACGCCGTAGGTCTCCTTCAGGATCGGCTCCAGCATGGGGTGCAGATAGTCGACCGGCTCCTCGCCGTGCTTGCGGTTGATGTAGGTGGGGATGTTGTCCATGGGGCCCGGTCGGTAGAGCGCCGTCATGGCCATGATGTCCTCGAAGCGGTCGGGCTTGAGGCGCTTCAGGCAATCGCGCACGCCCGTGCCTTCGAGCTGGAACACGCCCACCGTGTCAGCCCTGGCAATGAGGTCGTAGGTCTTGTGGTCGTCGAGCGGGATCTTCAACAGGTCGATCTCGATGCCGCGGCCGCGTTTGATTTTTTCGACGGCCGTCTTGAGCACCGTGAGCGTCTTGAGCCCCAGGAAGTCGAACTTAACGAGCCCCGCCGCCTCAACCATCTTCCAGTTGAACTGGGTGATGGGGAAGCTCGATTTGGGGTCGCGGTAGAGCGGCACCAGCTCGTCGAGCGGCCGGTCGCCGATCACCATGCCGGCGGCATGCGTGGAGGCGTGGCGGTAGAGTCCTTCGAGCTTCTGTGCGATCTCAAGGAGGCGGGCCACCATGGGCTCGGAGTCGCGTGCCTCCTGCAGCTTGGGCTCATCCTCGATCGCCTGTGCCAGCGTGACCGGGTTGGCGGGGTTGTTGGGCACCAATTTGCACAGCTTGTCGACCTGGCCGTAGGGCATCTGCAGCACGCGCCCCACGTCGCGCAGCACCGCGCGCGCCTGCAATTTGCCGTGCGTGATGATTTGCGCCACTCGGTCGGCGCCGTACTTGCCCTGCACGTAGCGGATGACTTCGTCGCGGCGGTCCTGGCAAAAGTCGATGTCGAAGTCCGGCATCGAGATGCGCTCAGGGTTAAGGAAGCGCTCGAACAGCAGCCCGAACCGGAGCGGGTCGAGGTCGGTGATCGTGAGCGACCACGCCACCACGGAGCCGGCGCCCGAGCCGCGCCCCGGCCCCACTGGGATGCCGTTGGCCTTGGCCCATTTGATGAAGTCCGACACGATCAGGAAATAGCCGGGGAACTTCATCTTGGTGATGACGCCCAGCTCGAACTCGAGCCGCTTCTTGTAGTCCTCAGCCCTGAAGCCAGGCGCTGGTGGCTGCACGGCCAGCCGCTGCTCCAGGCCGGCCTCGGCTTGGCGGCGCAGCTCCTTGGCCTCGATAGCAAGCTGCTGCTCCTCGCTCGTTCCTGGCGCGGCCTGCACGAAGCGCGGCAGGATCGGCTTGCGGCCCCTGGGCCGGAAAGCGCAACGCTTGGCGATCTCCACCGTGCCGGCCAGCGCCTCCGGAAGATCGTGGAACAGCCGCGCCATCTCCTCGGCGCTCTTGAAATAGTGCTCGCGCGACAGCCGCCGGCGGTTGTCATCAACCACGTAGTTGCCGCCCGCGATGCAGATGAGCGCGTCGTGCGCCTCGTAATCGTCGGGCTTGGCGAAGTAGCACTCGTTGGTGGCGACGAGGGGCAGCCCCAGCTCGTAGGCGAGGCTAAGGAGCTTGGGCTCCACCTCCCGCTCGTGGGCCAAGCCGTGGCGCTGCAGCTCGACATAGAGCGCGCCAGGGAAAATGGCCTTGAGGCCCGCCAGCCGCTGCCGCGCCAGCGGCTCCTGACCGGCCCGGATGGCGCTGTCGATGGGCCCGTCAGGACCGCCCGTAAGCGCGATCAACCCGGCGGCATGCCGGGCGATATCGGCGAGCTTTACATGCGACAACTCGGTGTCGGCGGGCTTCAGATGGCAGGCGCTCGCGAGCTTCATCAGATTGGTGTAGCCAGGCTCGTTGCGCACCAGCAGGGCGAGCGGCCCGGCGGGCTTGGTGCCGATCTCCGGCGCTCCAATGAGGCGGCCAGGGCCGGGCCCGTGCCTGTCACCGAAGTCGGTCTCGAGGGCGCAGCCGGCGATGGGTTGTATGCCGGCTGCGGCCATCTTGTCGGAGAACTCCAGCGCGCCGAACATATTGTTGGTGTCGGTGAGCCCGACGGCCGGCATGTTGAGCGCCTTGGCCAGCTTGGCGAGGCCCGCGATCTGCAACGCGCCTTCCAGCAGCGAATAGGCCGAGTGCACCTTGAGATGCACGAACCTTGGCCCGCTCCGTGCGGCCGCCCCTGAGTCTCGAATCGTCGTCATGACGAAATCCACCATGCCTGCGGTAGCCCGGCAACCCTGTTCGCCGGCATCCGTCACGGTCTACAGCTCTTGGGCCAGTCGGGCCCACCGCCTTTGCGCGCTTCCAGGGGTCACCGATCGATTCCGCCGCCGCGGTCGACGGCGCCGGGGCGCCATGGGGCGGGCAAGCCCGTCTCGGCGAGGGTCTCGCTTAGCACGTGCTCCGGTCTGGTGGCCAAGCGCCGGTCCGGGTGGTCGAGGTCTGGATTGGTGAAGATGCTGGCAGAGTCTAAGACGGCTCCTAACGGTGACGATTGGGCTGCCGTCGGTGATCGAGGTTCCATTGACCGAGGCAGCGGCCGAACAACGCCCCTTCTTTGGCCGACACTTGTGGGCCGCGATGGGCGAGGGCTCGCGTAGAAATGATCGGGCGTGAGCCGCTCGCAGATACCAATGGACCAATTCGCCGTTACGTAGTGAAAGCGGGCGTCGAGGTTGGATGAGGATTGCTGCCATGCGACCCATCGTTACCCTGCAACGTCGCGAGTTGCTGATAGGCGCTGCCGTCACCGCGGTCGCACCATCATTGCAGGCCCTTGCAGCCGGCGCTCGTCTCACCATCACGCCGGGGCAGACCGAGGGGCCGTTCTACCCGGTCACGCTCCCCGCGGACATGGACAATGACCTC
>JAFMSC010000610.1 GCA_017353825.1 Hyphomicrobiaceae bacterium
CCGAAGCCGGTCCGGCGCCCGCCGCCAACGGCGCCTGGGGACGGGTCATTGGGCAAGGGGGCAACCGCGACGGCGGCTGCCCGGTGACGGTCGGGCCCACCTTCGATTACTGGTTCGCCGCCGTCCAGGCCGGGTTCGATGCCATCCGCCTGCAGGACGCGAGCGGTGCGCGCGACCGCGCCGGCGTCTATGGCGTGATCGGCGGCGCCCAATCCAATGTGCAGAGCGAGACGAGGGCCGACGCCGGTAGCGACCGCTTCGCCGCCTACAGCGTGGGTGGCTACTGGACGCACTACGGCGCCTGGGGCTGGTATCTCGACGGCGTCACGCAGGGCACCTTCTATGACGTGCGCGATGAATCCACGCGCTTGCCAGCGCTGGTTGACAACGGTTGGGGCTTCGCCGCCTCGCTGGAGGCCGGCATTCCCTTCGGAGGCCTGCTCGGCGGGTGGGGGCTCCTCGGCGGCCTGACCGTGGAGCCGCAGGCGCAGCTCGTGTACCAGACTATCGACCTCGGCGATGCCAGGGACATCGGGGCGCGGGTGCGCTTTGAGGATGTCAACTCGCTCGCGGGCCGCCTCGGTGTGCGCTTCGTCACCAAGTTGGCGATGCCCGGCTTCTGGGTGCTGCCTCCGGCGCTGGGGACCGTCTGGTTCCGGCCCAACTACTGGCACGAGTTCAACGACGACGCGCACACGGAGTTCTCCTCCGCGTTCGGGTTCCTGCCGTTCCGCTCCAACATCGCCGAGGACTGGGTGGAGCTGAACACCGGTCTCACGATGCAGGTTGACCGCCACACGGCGCTATACGCCACCGGCAGCTACAACCTCGCCACCGACGGCAACGGCCAGGCTTGGGAGGGCAGGATCGGCCTCAAGGTGGCGTGGTGACCGCGCCGAACGGCGTTTGCACATGTCGGTAGCGGCAAGCAGTTCTGCTCTACTCTGGAAGCCTGGTCGCTGTGGATCGTGACCATCAGTGCGGCTCGGGGCGGACCCTCTCAAACACGATGCCGCCGCACCTGGTGCACGGCGCCGGTGTCACGACCTGGCGACACGTGGAGCAAAGTACGAGCTCGCCGCCTTGATGCTCTTCCAATCCGCGTGCGTGGATGGCGAGCGGGTAGGAAGCCTTTCTCTCATGGAAGTCGCCAAGCCTGTGCGTCGTAGGGCGCTCTCTCTATCCCTCCATGCGCTGCACCCCGCCAAACGCGGAGCGCGCCTTGAGCCTGCGGGGCCGCGCCCGGCTGCCCAACCCTCCAAAGCCCAAAGAGGCTATGAGGCGGACGAAGGCCGCATCACTCTTCTTGCGCCCTCCTTCGTCCCCATTTCGACGAAAGGAGACCTGTAGATGGACTATTCAATTACCACATCCGTCGATCCGATCAATTTCGGCGCCCTGGAGCTGAGCAAGAACAGTTGGCTCCTGGGACTCCAGTTTTCTGACCGGTCGCAGCCGAGCCTCTATCCGATCAGGGAGGGATACGGAAGGTCTGATGGCGAAGCTGACGGCGGCCCGGGACCGCTGCGCCAAATTGAGCGGCAGGGCACGGTCGATCGTGCTCTACTACGAGGCCGGTTACGATGCCTTCTGGCTGGCGCGGTTTCTCAAGGCGCGCGGCATTGAATGTCTGGTGGCCGACTCCGCCAGCATGCAAGTCAGCCGGCGGGCGCGCCGAGCAAAGACAGACCGGATCGACGTCGGCATGTTGCTGCGCGCGCTGATCGCGTGTCGTCGCGGCGATCGCCACGTCTGGTCGGTGGTCTGTTAGCAGCGTCGGAAATATGGACGAAATCCACCAGGATAAGATTGGGCATTGAGCGGTGCTGCGGCCCCCGAGCGGACGCCGTGACGCGGGGAAAGGC
>JAFMSC010000287.1 GCA_017353825.1 Hyphomicrobiaceae bacterium
CCGCCGCTCCGGCCTGTTGGGCCAGCGCGCGCACGAGGCGCGTGCGGCGGAACGCGAAGGCGCGCTGCCGCACCAGGCGCGCGAGCTCGGCCGCCATGTGCTTGCGCAGCTCCGCCTCAGCCAACTGCGCGGTTCTGGCCGCCGCCTCGTAGCGTGCCAGTAGGGCTGTTGCAGCGGGTGTCATGGCGATTCCCGGACCAGGTTCTGGAACCCAGATCTCGGGACCTAAGTTCTGGGTCCCAAGTTCTGGAACCCAAGTTCTGGGTCCCAAGTTCCGGGACCCAAGTTCCGGCATCCAAGTTCCGGCATCCAAGTTCTGGGATCCAATTGCTGGGATCCAAATTGCTGGGGCCCATGGGGCGCGGCTCGACGCAGGCGCGGCGAGCGCCGTAGATGCCGACCGATGAATTCAAGTCTAGACGAGGCTCAAACCGCGGCATTGATCTTGCGCTATGGTTTGCAATTGCGCTCGGCAGACGCCCAGCGGCGGCCGTTGGCAGGATTCGACGAGCCGGGGCTTGGCGCGCGACGGAAGGGGCGCCGCGGCCGCGTTGGCAGGAGCGGGCGAGCGTCGGGCGGGGTCCCATGCGGACTGGCGATGGGCTGGGGGTAGACGTGGACCAAAGCCGGCGGGACCTAAGTCGGTGCCAACGCGCCGGGCCTGCTGGGCGCAAGGCTGTTGCTCGATGCAGTACAGCCATGACGGCCGCTCATGGCTCAGCGGCTTGCTGGTTGCAATTCCCATTCCGCTAAACCCGTCGTTCAGAACCCGGAGCCGCCTCGCGCATGGCCGCCATCGTCCGCATTGCTCTGACGCGGCCCTACACATTCATCGTGATGGCATTGCTGCTCGTAATCGTGGGTCCGCTCGCGGCTCTGCGCACGCCAACCGACATTTTTCCCGACATCCGCATCCCCGTCATCAGCGTGGTGTGGCAGTACACGGGGCTGCAGCCCGAGCAGATGGCCGGCCGCATCATGACGCCGTTCCAGCGCGCGCTCACCACCACCGTCAACGATATCGAGCACATCGAGGCCAACTCCTATAACGGGGTGGGCATCGCCAAGGTCTTCTTCCAGCCCGACGTCGACATCCGCACCGCCAACGCCCAGGTGACAGCCATCTGCCAGACGTTGATCAAGCAGATGCCGCCGGGCGCCACGCCGCCGCTGATCCTCAACTACAACGCCTCGACGGTGCCGATCCTGCAGCTGGCGCTGTCGGGCGAGGGCTTGACCGAGCAGGCGCTGTTTGACCATGCCGTTACGTCGGTGCGCACGCCGCTGGTCACGGTGGCGGGGGCCGCGATTCCGTTCCCGTTCGGCGGCAAGTTCCGCCAGATCCAGATCGACCTTAATTCTGCCGCCCTGCAGGCGCGGGGGCTGTCGGGCCAGGACGTGGCCAATGCGCTGGCCGCGCAGAACCTTATCACGCCGGTCGGTACGCAGAAGATCGGCAACTTCGAGTACACCATCCAACTCAACAACGCCCCGAGCCGGCTCGACGAGTTGGGCGCCCTGCCCATCAAGGCCGGCGCCAACGGTGCGATGGTCTATCTGGGCGATGTGGCCCAGGTGCGCGACGGCAACCCGCCCCAGCAGAGCATCGTGCATGTGGACGGCAGCCGCTCCGTGCTATTGCAGGTGTTCAAGAACGGCTCGGCGTCCACGCTTGCCATCATCTCGGGCATGAAAGCCAAGCTGGCGGAGATCAAGGACGCTCTGCCGGACAACCTGCGGGTCTCACCCATCGGCGACCAGTCGCTGTTCGTCAGCAATGCCATCAGCGCCGTGGCGCACGAAGGCATCATCGCGGCGGCGCTCACCAGTGTCATGATCCTCCTGTTTCTGGGCAGCTGGCGCTCCACCGTGATCATCGCGGTCTCGATCCCGCTCGCGGTGCTGGGTTCCATCGTCGCGCTGTCGGCGATCGGCGAGACGCTCAATATCATGACGCTGGGCGGCCTGGCGCTGGCGGTGGGCATTCTGGTGGATGACGCGACGGTGACCATCGAGAACATCAACTGGCACCTGGAGCACGGCAAGGACGTGCGCACCGCCATCATGGACGGTGCCTATCAGATCGTGACGCCGGCGTTCGTGTCGCTTCTGTGCATCTGCATCGTGTTCGTGCCGATGTTCTTCCTCGAAGGCGTGGCGCGCTTCCTGTTCGTGCCAATGGCAGAAGCGGTGATGTTCGCCATGATCTGGTCGTTCATCCTCTCGCGCACGCTGGTACCGACGCTGGCCAACTACCTGCTAAAGCCGCATGCCGGCCCGCATGGTGAACGCGGCGATGAGGGCGCGGCGCGGCCGTCGCGCAACCCCTTGGTGAGCTTCCAGCGCGCGTTTGAGCGGCGCTTCGAGAACCTGAGGCTGGGTTACCGAGCCACGCTGGAGGCCGCCCTGCGCCACCGGCCGAGCTTTGTCGCCGGCTTCCTCGGGCTGATCGCCGCCTCGTTCCTGCTTGTGCCGTTCCTCGGGCGCAACTTCTTCCCCTCCGTCGACGGGGGGCAGATCCTCATGCACGTGCGCGGCCAGGTAGGCACGCGCGTGGAGGAGAGCGCGCGGCTATTCGCCGACATTCAGAAGGCCATCACCCAGCTCATTCCGGCCGAGGAGCTGGGCACGGTCGTCGACAACATCGGCATGCCCATCAGCGGCATCAACATGTCCTACAACAACACGGGCGTGATCGGGCCGCAGGACGGCGACATCCAGATCAGGCTCAAGGAGGGTCACCGCCCGACCGGGGAGCACGTGCGAAAGCTGAGGGAGGAACTGCCGGGGCTGTTCCCTGGCGTGACGTTCGCGTTCCTGCCGGCGGACATCGTCAGCCAGATCCTGAACTTCGGCGCGCCGGCGCCGATTGACATTCAGGTGCGCGGGCCAAACCTCGCCGCTAACTTCGGGCACGCCGGGCGGCTGCTCAACAAGTTGGTGCATGTGCCCGGCATCGCCGACGCGCGCATTCAACAGTCGCGCTCGGCGCCCGGCTTCAACGTCGAGGTGGACCGGACGCGTGCGCAGCTGATCGGGCTGACCGAGCGCGATGTCACCAACAGCCTCGTGGTGACCCTGGCGGGGAGCGGTCAGGTTGCCCCAACCTATTGGCTCAGTCCGGACAACGGCATCTCCTACCCGATCGTGATGCAGACGCCGCAGTATCAGATGGACTCGCTGAGCGCGCTGCAGACCCTGCCGATCACCGCGGCCGGGACCTCATCGCTCCCCGTCCTCGGCGGCGTGGCCGAGTTCCGGCGCACGGCGCTCAACGCGGTCGTGTCCCAGTACAACATCCAGCCTGTCGTGCAGGTCTATGCCACCGCCCAGGGCCGGGACCTGGGGGCGGTGGCGGCCGACGTAGAGAAGGTGATCGCCGATGCCGCGGCCGACACACCCAAGGGGAGCCAGGTGGTGCTGCTGGGCCAGGTCAGGACCATGAACAGCGCCTTCACCGGGCTGCTGTTGGGGCTGCTGGCGGCCGTGGTGTTCATCTACCTCTTGATCGTCGTCAATTTCCAGTCTTGGTCGGACCCGTTCGTGATCGTCTCCGCCCTGCCGGCGGCACTGGCGGGCATCGTGTGGATGCTGTTCACAACCCACACGACCCTGTCGGTCCCGGCGCTGACCGGCGCCATCATGTGCATGGGCGTGGCTACCGCCAACAGCGTGCTGGTGATCAGCTTCGCGCGCGAGCGCTACGACGTCTCGGGCGATCCAGTGGCGGCGGCCCTGGACGCAGGCTTCGTCCGCTTCCGCCCGGTCCTGATGACCGCGCTCGCCATGGTCATCGGCATGGCCCCCATGGCGCTTGGTCTCGGCGAAGGCGGCGAGCAGAACGCCCCGCTCGGCCGCGCCGTGATCGGCGGGCTTGTGTTTGCCACTGTCGCAACCTTGATGTTCGTGCCCATCGTTTTCAGCCTCGTGCACGCCAGGCGTGCCGCGAGCGATCCCTCTGCGCCGGAGCCCATCCCCCATGCCGCGTGACACGGCCCGCCCGCCGTCCAGCTTGCGCAAACTCAGGCTGTTCGGCTTATTCGCGGCGATGGCGGCCATCGCCGTGGTCGTCACCGGCATCGGCTCGCGCGAGCGATCGAGCGCGCGGCTGCGCGAATGGACCGAGGCGCAAGCCACCCCAACCGTGGCGGTAGCGGCGCCGCGCACGCACACGCAGAGCCCTTTCCTCAATCTGCCGGGACGGTTGGAGGCATTTGCGCGGGCGCCGATCTATGCCCGCGTGAGTGGGTACCTCAAGGCGTGGAACGTCGACATCGGCACGCAGGTGAAGACGGGCCAGCTGCTGGCCGAGATCGAGGCGCCGGACCTTGATCAGCAGCTCCTCCAGGCGCGCGCGGATCTCCTGAATGCGCAGGCGGCCGCCCAGTTGGCGGAGGCGACACTCAAGCGACGCCAGAGCCTGATCGAGGCCAACATCGTCTCCAAGCAGGACCTGGACGAGAAGGCCGCCGACCTCGCCATCAAGCAGGCGGCGGTGAAGTCAAACCAGGCCAACGTGGACCGGCTGGAGGCGCTGGCGGGCTACAAAAAGGTATTGGCGCCGTTCGACGGCGTCGTCACCGCGCGCGATACCGACGTGGGGGCGCTCATCAATTCGGGGAGCAGCTCCGCGCCGGCCATGTTCGTCGTGTCCGATCTCAGCAAGCTGCGCGTCTATGTGAACGTGCCGCAATCGTTCGCGCCGGCGATCAAGGTCGGCGCGAAGGCCAATGTGACGGTGCCGGAGTACCCCGACCGCAGCTTCCCGGCGACGGTGGAGGCGGCCTCGCAGGCGGTGGACGTGCAAACCGGCACCACGCGCATGCAGCTCATCGTGGCCAATGAGGGCGGGCTCCTGCTCGCCGGCGCCTACGCCAACGTGCGCATCAACCTCTCGCGGCCGGTGCAGCCGCTGCACGTCCCCGCCAGCGCGCTGCTGTTCGATCAGGCGGGCCTGCGCGTCGCCACCGTCGGGCCGGGGGACAAGGTGCTGCTCAAGGCCGTCACCATTGCCCGCGATCTCGGCAACGAGATCGAGATCGCCACCGGGCTGACGGCGGACGACCGCATCATCCTCACGCCGCCCGACGGCCTGGTCGACGGCATGCCGGTGCGCATCGCCAAACCGCCGCCAGCGGTGCGCTGACACCGCAGCCGGGAGTCGATTGAGCTCGGATGCGCGGCTACCGCCTGTTGTTCGGCGGGCTGGATGGCGGAGGAGGATGGGAGTCGAACCCACCAGAGACCGTCTGACGGCCCCACCCGGATTTGAAGTCCGGTCGCCCCACCGGGAGCGGGACTCCTCCGTTGTCCGCCAGCCCCGTGCCAGGCACGAAAGTGGCGATGCGCGCCGGGTTGATGCGGCGCAAGTCCTGCCGGCGGATGGTGAACCCGTGCCGGTCGAAGAACTCCAGGATCTGGATAGCAACTTTGCGGCCGTTGTCGAGCCGGTCCCGGAACTCGGCGGCGCTGAACCTGCCGTCCGGCGCCCGTGCCGCCACGTCGATGGCGATCTCGGCCAGCTTCTCGATCGCAGCGCGCAGGAAGAAGTGGTCCTGCGCGATCTCCTCCACGTCGCCGCGCTTGGCGGCCATGCGCATGAGGCGGCGCACGAAGCCCTCGTCGATGCCCATGGCACCGGCGATGTCGCGCACGCGCGGCGGGCGGTAGGGCTCGCCGGCCAGACGCGGGCGGATGAGGGCCCAGATGCGCTCCTCCTCGGGCGAGAAAGGCACCTCGTGGCCGGGGCGGCGCACCCAGCTCCGATCGAGGGCGAGCTCACCCGCCTCGGCCAGCCGGCGCAAGGCAGCGAGGAAGAGGCGGGCCGGCAGCGCGGGCTTGTAGGCGTTGCGCAATTGGTCGAGGCCGATGCCC
>JAFMSC010000611.1 GCA_017353825.1 Hyphomicrobiaceae bacterium
GGCGCCGCTCGGGCGGGCGCAGGTCGATCAGTACGCCGCCGCCAACGGTGCGGCTCGAGGAGGTGTCGCGAATGACGAAGCGGTCGCCGACCGCAGCGGCCAGCGGCCGCTCCAACACGAGCTGGACGTACTCGGTCTCGCCCGGGGCGATGGGCGCATCGCGCAGCACCACCACGCGGCCCGGCACCTCGGCCGCGGCGTGGTGCACCTTGACGGGAAACCACTGGCCGATCGGCTTCCGCTCGGAGGGCAACACGCGCAGGCTGGCATCGATGCGCGCGGTGGGCAGGTGCAGGGCGGGATCGAGCACCACGTCGCCACGGCTCACGGCCTCCTTGCTGATGCGCGGACCGCTGAGGACCAACGCGCAACGTTGCCCGGCCTCGCCGCACTCGACCGGCTGGTTCTGCGCATGGATGGAGCGGATGCGGGCCTCCAGGCCGGATGGGCTGATCACAACTCGGTCCTCCACGCGCACCGAGCCGGAGAGCACGGTGCCTGTGATGGCGGTGCCGTGCCCGGCGAGTATGAAGGAGCGGTCCACGGCGAGGCGGAACAGCGCCTCCTTAGGGCGCGCGGTGGCCAGCACGGCGGCCTCGTCGAGGTGCGCCGTCAGCTCGGGCAGGCCCTCGCCGGTGACGGCCGAAACCGGCACGATGGGCGCGCCTTCAAGGCCGGTGCCGGCCAGCACGGCCTCGATACCGGCGATGGCGGTGGCGCGCTGCTCGGCGCTCGCCAGGTCGCACTTGTTAAGCGCCACGACGCCGCGCGTGAGGCCCAGGAGGTCCATGATGGCCAGGTGCTCGCACGTCTGGGGCATGACGCCGTCGTCAGCGGCGACCACCAACAGCACGAAGTCGATGCCGGTGGCACCGGCCAGCATGTTGTGCACCAGGCCCTCGTGGCCCGGCACGTCGACGAAGCCAATGGTGGTGCCCCTCGGCCGCGTCCAGTAGGCGAAGCCAAGGTCGATGGAGATGCCGCGCGCCTTCTCCTCCTTGAGGCGGTCAGTATCGATCCCGGTGAGCTTGCCGATCAGCGAGGTCTTGCCGTGGTCGATGTGGCCGGCGGTGCCGACGATCATGGCAACGCCTCCTCGGCTTCCAGCGGCAGGGCGGCACGGCGCTCCGCCTGCGCGATCTCGTCGGCCGTGCAGCTTGCGCGCACGCCAGCATAGAAGCGGTCGGCGAAGGGGCTGTGTCCCCTTCGGCCCCGGATCAGCCATGCCAGCGCCACCACCGGGTCGCGCGCCACGCCGGCCCCGATCAGGTGGGCGGCGCCAAGCATGGCCTGGCCGTCGGCGTCGCCAAGCAGGGCCGCCTTACGCCACCATTGGGCGGCGGCATCCAGGTCGCGTTCCACGCCCAGGGCGTTGTTGTAGAGGAGGCCAATGCGCGTCATGGAGGCGGCGACGCCCTGCGCGGCCGCCTTGAGCGCCCAGTGCATGGCCTGCTTGTGGTCGGGCTGGCGGTGATCGCTGTCGACCAGCATCCAGGACAGCATATCCTGGGCGTGCGCCTCACCGTTTTTTGCCGCGCGCGCATACCACTCCTCGGCAACCATCCGGTTGGGCGTGCCGTCCTCGCCGTTGAAGTAGAAGTCGCCCAGCAGACGCTGAGCTAGCGCATCGCCGTCCTGCGCCGCTGGTGTCAGCCACTTGAGGGCGAGATCCACAGCATGCTCAATGCCCGGACCCTGCACGAAGGCGCGGCCGATCTCGGCCTGGGCGCGCGCCAGCCCGGCATGGCCAAGCTCCACCCAGATGCCGTGCGCGGTCTCGTCGTCGCCGCGCTGGGCGGCCTCGGTGGCCAGCGCTACGCGCTCTGCCACCGTCTGGTGTCGCGGCGCGCTACGTGTGGCCAT
>JAFMSC010000288.1 GCA_017353825.1 Hyphomicrobiaceae bacterium
GATGTCGGCGGCAAGGCGCATCATGCCATGGCTCCTCTGGGCTTGCTGTGCCTGCTCACGGCTGACCCTACCGGCTACTCTGGCCGAAGTTGATGCAACCTCCTGCAGCCTAACGCCACGGCAAAATCATCAGCGCTCACATGCCACCACGTTGAGGCGGCAAGGGGTGTCGCAGAGAGGGTGCGGCAGCTCAGTTGCGCGAACTGGCAGGGGGTGGGCGCGATCCTGACGGGTTCGGCAGCGGGTGCCACGGGCGCCCAGCTAGCACGTTGATTTTACTTACGTTCTGATTGCCAGTCGGGCTTGTAAGCGAAAGGCCGGGGTGCCCCTCAGCCGGCAATCTCTTTTCTCTTTTTTCTCTTTGCGGGAGGCGCCGCGTTCGACGGGCAAGCGACGCCACCTCGCCTCAGACTACCGGAGGCTCCAGTAGATGTCTGGGGAGATGCCGGTCTGGGATAGGCCGCGCGCCTTGGCGGACAGCTTCAGACGCAACAACGAGCCGATATCCCTCAGAACCGCCGCGCTGTCTGTCAGGTACGAATGCCCGAAGTCGCGCATCACGAGCGCGGCTTTGCTGGCGTCGATGGTCTCAAGCCCCGGATAGACGAACACGCCCCCCGCGGTCTCTCCCACGCGCTGGTAGCCGTTGACCGTCTTCGACGCGATCAGCGCCAGGTCGGAGGAGGAGGCATAGACGGTCGTCTGCGTCCCTTGCATCTCGGCCAGTCTGGGTGCGATGCGGGTACGAAAGATCTCAGCGTTGATGTCGGGGGCTGCCAACAACAGTTCGCTGATGCGCGTGTTCGGCTTGCCCCTCTCCACGCGCGCCCTTAGTACCTCGCTGACGATGCGGCTCCCCATGCTGTGGGCGATGATGTACATCTCGCCAGCTGGCAGCGCGGAAAGGTCGTCCAGCACCTGATTGAAGGCGTCCTGCGACAGTTCCGCCGTCTCGCCGTCGTGCAGGTAGCCCGTCATCTGTCCAATGGACGGCCAGCTGAAGAAAAACGGCACGCCCGGGAAGTCGAGGTCGTAGGCGAGTTGGGCCGTGCGCATCGCCGTCTCGGCGAAGCTCATGTTGTAGCCGTGCACGAAGAGGAGGATCGCCTTGGATCCCGATCCCTCCAGCGCCTTCGCCATCTGCCAGCGCGCCTCGTCGGTCTTGAGGGAAGTTACCGACTTCAGCACGAAGTGCTTCTTCGGATCAGGCTGCAGCTGCAGCCTCCAGATGCTCGGCAGCTCGAGGCGGCCCGACGTGTGGGTGGCCGGTATGGAGACGAGTGCACGGCCATAGGTCAGCGGCGCCGCATTTGTGCCGTAGACCTTGGCGGGCTCCCTGCTGCCCGACCGGCCGCGGTTGGTCGCGTAGTAGGTGACGACCTCGATCGCGCCGCCAGGGCCATCAGCCTGGCCCGTCACGCCCCTCGGCGTCGCCGGCGCGGGCGGCGGGAGGCCCGCGGTATCGACCATCTTCTTGTCGACGTCGGCCGGCAGCCGCCTCGCTCCGCGGGTCTTGGGTGCGCCCTTGGGGGCCACCGCCACGGAGGGCGCGGCTGAGGCGGGGGCAGGCTCCGCGCGGGCGATTTCGGGCGGTGCGGGCGGTTCGGGCGGAGGAGGCTCTGCGCTCTCCGCGTCCTCCTGCAGCTTCAGGCAGTGGATGCGGACCAGCACGTCCAGCAGAGCCGCCTGGGTCTTGGAAATCTCCTGGGTCTTGGCGATCGCTTCCTGCTTCTTGGCTTCATCGGTGGATGCTGCAGACGGGTTGCGGCGGGCGGCGCGCGCCAGGGCGAGCCGGCGCTTCAGCACCTCCTTGTGCTTCTCCAGCGCCGGCAGGGCTTGCCCCGCCTTGGTGGCGCAGGGCCCGAGCGCAGGTTTCGGGGCGGACTGGCCGTTGGCGAATTCCGTTGCGGCGCCGAGGATCGCCAGCAGGAGCAAAATCCGCGCGAGCATGACGTGTCCCTCCCCTTGGCCAACGGCTGCTCTCAGGCGCGCGAGGCTAATGGAGCGGTCCGGCTTGCGTCAATTGAATGGCGCGGTTGCCCACCGAGAGGTAGGTCCGCCCGATGCGCCCCTGGTGCCGGGCATTCGGGTCGGCGTAGCGTGTCGGCCACTTGTCCGGCGAGACCGAGACCGGGACTGCCGTTCCTCGTTTGTTCAGATCCGCCAGCGTGACCCGGCTCCACAGGACGGCGAAGGGGCACTCGGTGACAAGCCGCCTGTGTTCCGCCGTGTGCCGCCTGGTGTCCAGCCTGGGTCCGTCTCTCCCCTGACGTGGGGCTCTGCGCGGGCGTTGAGATGTGGGGTAAGTTGAGATGTGGGGTAAGGTGTGGTTCAAGGAAGTCTGATGCGCCGGGAGGCACGCCGAGGATGCGGCTCACCAAGTCAACAGACCACGCGATCCGGATCTTAATCGACTGCGCGCGCGCCGGCGACCAGCTCATCAAGGTGGCCGAGCTCTCGGAGCGGCTGGGGATCACACAGCAGAACGTATTCAAGATCGTCAACCTTCTGGCCAGGGCCGGCCTCATCGAGACCATGCGCGGCCGCAACGGCGGTGTGAAGCTCGCCCGTCCGGCCGAGCAGATCCGCATCGGCGACGTCGTGCGCACGTCCGAGGTGACGCGCGTTGCCATCAAAGAAGGTGGCGCCGCGGGTGGGCACGGGCGGCGCCACGGCGTGAACCGGGTGCTCGACGACGCGCTCGAAGCCTTTATCGACGTGCTCGACCGGCACACCATTGCCGACATGGCCCGCAGTCGGGAGTCGACTACGGCGCGACCGCGCGGCAAGGCGGGGCCATCGGCGCGCGCGGCCATCATGGCGGGCAGCCGCGCCCGTCGTACGCTTCATCAGGGTGGCTGAGCCCCTGGGACATGTCACCGCAACCCGGCGAGAGACAACAACCGCGGACGGGCAACGCGATCTTGAATTCGCACGCTTAAATTGGCTCCCTGTAGTTCGACGAATTCTAATCCGGCCTACCCCCCGGAATTTGACAGATTCTAATGTTCGATCAGGACCTTGACAGATCTCGCGGCGAAGCAAATTTCTCCCCCTAGCGGCGCCGGCAAAGCCCGCCGCGCATGTGCTCACGGGGTTCCTGCCCCTTGCTTGGAGAAGCTGCCGAGATGCCTCGCCCGGCCCCTTTGCACCGCGCCCAGCGCGCTCGGCATCCGCTCTTGCCTGGTTGGGAGGGCGGGGGCCAATGAGGCGCATTCGCACCAGTCAAGCGACCCCGGTCAACGCCGACGCGCTTGCGCCGATCGGGCACTTTGCAGGGCCTGAGCGTCTCGTTGGCTTCGGCTTCCGCCTCTGGCTCAACGGCTTCAGGACCGGCGACATCTCCAGCTGGGAGCAGGCGTGGTCCGCCTATGCCGGGACCATCGGCGCCGCCGCCGCCAGGACTGCCGTGGGGCAGCTCTCCTGCTGGGTGCGCGCCATCGACTGCTACGCCCAGCGTGAGCTGGTGACAGCCCCCAACGGCTGCGAGCGCTTTTGCCACGACGAGCGTGTGGCCGTCGCCATGATCGCCGCGTGCCAGCATCACGTGTGCCCGGCCATGCGCGCCTGCGCCTTCGCGCTACTCGGCTGCTCGATGATCGAGGAGGTGGTGGAGGTGGCCGAGGATTTCGCCCAGGCCATGCGCGAGGCGCAGCAGGTGCTGGCGCCGGCCTCGGCCCAGGCCGCCTCACTCCTACTCATGCCACCGGCCTCGGCCTTGGCCCACTGACAGACCCTGGGGGATCAAAAGTCGTGATCGTTTGCTCATGCGCGGTGATCTCGGATGCGGAGATCGAAGCGGCGCTGGTGGAGATCCTGAGCCTGCCGGACGCGCCTCTCCCCACGCCGGGCGTCGTCTACAGGCGCTTGCAAAAAAAGATGGTGTGCTGCGGTTGCGCGCCGCTGGCAGTGAGCACGATCTACCAGAAGATCGACGACCTCGCCCAGAGGGGCCTGGTCTGCCCCTACGCCTGCGCCTCCGCCCAAGGACGGCTCCTTGAGCGCGCGCGGGACACGCAGGTTGCGCGGCTGATCGAGAGCTCGCACGGGTGCCGGACGCGTCGGTGCAGCCAGGCAACGCCCGCCGAGGCACCCTCCGCGACCTGAGTCGAGCCTTCAGGCCCCGCGAAGTAAGGCCTTCAGGCCCCGCGAAGTAAGGGCCGCGGGGGCGCCGGCAATGCAATCCTCACGACGTGAGTGCTTTGTCTTAGGCGGCCAGGCTCGAGCCAGTTTACCACACCATCCCGGGTGTCTGGACTGAGGGGCGGTTTACCGCAGGAATCGCGCGTATATGGGGCATTCCAAGTTTGGGCTGGACTGAGTCGCAGGCAACAGGTGGAGAGCGCCATGAAGGGCAACAAAGAGGTCATCGACATCCTGAACGAGGCGCTGAAGCACGAACTGGGGGCCGTCAACCAGTATTGGCTGCACTACCGCCTGCTGGATAACTGGGGCTTCACCCGCCTTGCCAAGAAGGAGCGCAAGGAATCAATCGAGGAGATGGAGCACGCCGACAAGCTGGTCACGCGCATTATCTTCCTGGAGGGCATGCCCAACCTGCAGTACGTGGCGCCACTCATGATCGGCCAGCACATCAAGGAGGTGCTGGAGTGCGACCTCAAGATCGAACACATCGCCCGCGATCTCTACGTGAAGGGCCGCGAACTGTGCCGGAGCAAGGAGGACCTGGTCTCCATGCGTCTGTTCGAGGAGCTGCTGCAGGACGAGGAGGGCCACATCGACTTCCTGGAGACCCAGCTCGACCTCCTCGACAAGATCGGCGTGCAGAACTACGGCCAGCTTCAGGCCGACCCCGCCAACAAGGTCGAAGGCGAGGGGGAGTAGCTCGTCTAGAGTAGGTCTTGGCACGCGGCGCGCAGACCCGGCCTTTTCCCGCGGGTCGTTGCTCCAGAGCGGTTTACGGGCGTGTCTGGTTGGGCGCGAACCGGAAAACGAGGGGAAACCACGGGTCAAATTTGAGTGCCAACTGCACGATCGGATGCGGCCAGGACGCGAACATGGCGCAAGCCGCCTGAACCGGCAAGATGTTGGTGGGATCGATGCCATTGCTGCCGGGTCATGAACGCGTCCATCATCGACGGCCGGTGCAATTTGTTCGGCACGACGAGCATCATCGCCGGTCTTGCGCTAGGTAAGTCGGGCTAGCCACATTCTCCTGGGTGAACTTGCGTCCGTCACCCATAAGGGGGAGGCTAAGCGCAAAGCACGCACCATGGCCCTCGCCCTCCCCGCGTTCACGGCGCCACTCGCTTCACGTGCACAGGATGAACCGGTCTATCGCGCGCCGGCAACAGGCCGCGAGGGACTTTCCGCACTCCTTGCCCAGACGAGCTCATTGTGGTGGGCGGATTGTTGCCGTCTCAATTTGCGTCTTTGCAGGCGATTGAGCCCAGGCTTGAGGCCCAAGTCGCGCGGTGCGTGCGCTCAACGCATCGGTTTTGGATGGGGCCAGCTTGGGGACGGCGGGCGCAGCTTGTTGGCGCTGGCCCCGATGCGTGGCGATTCCGGGATGACGCTCATGGGACATCACGGGCCTTGCGCGCGGGCCGTGCCCTCCTAACACTTGGGGCGCCACTCGCCGCTCAGCTCCCACCATACCGGAGATTCCATGCGCAACTTCCACTTCCCCGGGCGCTCACTTGTGTATGGGCGGCGCGCCATGTGCGCCACCTCGCACCCGGCTGCCAGCCTCACGGCAATCGAGACGCTCAAAGCCGGTGGGAACGCCGTGGATGCCTCGATCGCTGCGGCAGCGGTGCTGGCGGTGGTGGAGCCGCACATGACGGGCATCGGCGGCGACTGCTTCGCGCTGATCGCCAGGCCGGGCCTCGACCGCCCGAT
>JAFMSC010000612.1 GCA_017353825.1 Hyphomicrobiaceae bacterium
TTTTCCGACTGCTGGAGCCCCACTGGCCACTGCCGCATCTCGGCCCAGGGTGTGGTAAGCAGGTTCCAGACCGGGGTCCAAGCGAGGAGCAGCACAGGAGAGGCAGCAGGGCCATGGGCGCCGCCGACACCGTTGCACTCATCGAGCGCTACTATCGGGCCTTCAACGCGGGCGACAGCGAAGCCATGCTGGCCTGCGTTGCCGAGGATATCGTCCACGACGTGAACCAGGGCGCGCGGCGCACCGGCAAGGCGGCCTTCCGCGCGTTCGCGGCACATATGGAGCGCTGCTACGCCGAGCGGGTGGAGAACATCGCCGTGATGACAACGGGGGACGGGACCAGGGCGGCGGCCGAGTTCGACGTGCTCGGCACCTACATCGAGACCGACGAAGGCCTGCCGCCAGCCGGCGGCCAGACCTACCGTGTACCGTCCGGCGCCTTCTTCGAGGTCGAGGGCGGCCTGATCGTCCGCATCACTGCCTACTACAATCTGAGCGCCTGGCTGAAACAGATCGCGGCCGCCGAGACAAAGGAGCCGCCGGCCTAACGCCGAGGTGCATTGCAGTTTCGGCGCCCAACGGTCGGCGCATCCTCCTGGGCGTCCCGTCGGGCTCAGTAGGGGGGCGCCTTGCGGGCGCGTTGCATGCGGGCCGCCTCGGTCCACCAGGCGAGGTCGTCGGCGAAGCGACCGAAGGCACGTTCGAGCCCCTGCCCGGCCTGCCCCAGCGGCTTGCCGTCGGCGTCGAGCGCCTCGGCGATCGGGCCCACGGTCAGCGTGCTTGAGATGACGAGCATACTCATCTCCGACAGGGTGCCGTGCCACACGAAGCCCGAGCGCGCTCCGGCGATGCGGCCGGCCGAGTAGCTGGCGACGGCGGCGGGCCGCCAGAACCACTCCTCCAGGAAATGGTCGGTGAGATTCTTCAAGCCCGGCTGCATGCCCCAATTGTACTCGCCCGTCACGAAGACAAAGGCGTCGGCGGCGCGGATCCTCGCCGCCAGCGCCTCCAGCGCCGCCGGTGCGGAGCCCTTCGGGTACTCCTTGTACATGCGGTCGAGCATGGGCAGGCCGACAGCCTTGGCGTCGATCAGCTCGACATCCTCCCCGCGGCCTCTCAGGCGCGCCACGATGTAGTCTGCGAGCCGGATGCCCATCCGGTCCGAACGATAAGAGCCATAGAAGACGAGGATAGAGTGAGCCATCGGCATGCTCCGCGCTTTCTAGGTCACATGGGCTGCCTCCCCACGGCCACGCTGTGCATCTTTTCCGCCAGCAGCCTGCTGGCCTAGCCGGACTCGCCCTCGATGGCGAACGCCACGATCCGCGCGGGCAGACGCCATGCGCCGCGAGCAGCGCACCGGCAATCCAGAACACGGCCGAGAGGGCGGGCCAGCAGACGATGCGCCGGAAGTTGTCGTCGTTGGCCGGGTACCCTTCAGTGTCCAGAGCATAAACACGGTTCACCCAAGCTGGATGGCCACATAGGAAGCGGCGAAGGCCGGTGCGCCCGCTTCGAACGCCTTGGGATCGAGGTCGAGAGCATCGAGGTCGAGAGCATCGAGGTCGAGAGCACCAGGCCGATCAGCATCAGTGCAAACAGCATGAGCCCAACCGGAGCGCGCTCGGGATCGAGCCAGTTGGTGCACCAGGCCGCGTAGGTCTACGCCCACCAGACCGCCATGAAAAGCGGAACGGTCTCAACCAGGCCGAGGGCGGTGAAGTGCTCAATCAGGGGGTGAAAGCTGAGTGAAGGCCAAGGCCAACACCAGGTCGAAGAACAGCTCGACGTCGGTGACGCGGGCGCGCTCAGTCCTGGGCGCGGCAGGCTCGGCTTCGACACCACCCCCTCGCGCT
>JAFMSC010000289.1 GCA_017353825.1 Hyphomicrobiaceae bacterium
GTTCTTGATGCGTTCCGGCGCGTAGCCGCGTGAGTAGTTCACCTTCTCAATGCGGCGCGCATCAAGGTCGGGCATGAATAGGCCCGATGCGGCTGGGTTATAGCGGTCCACCACCAGCCAGCGCTCCACCTGCTTGTCGGAGGTATTGCGCAGGGCGAACGCGAACCAGCCGGGCTTGGTGCCGGGCGTGGAGGCACTCGCCGTCCAGCTTTGGGAGACGCCGTCAGTGTCAGGAACGGTGTCGATGGTGACCTGGTCGCTTCCCGCATGGAACTCGCCAAGGAGAAAGATGTCGAGACGTTCGCCGTTGTTGTTGACGTCGATGGCCTTGAGCGCGGCTGCGGCTGGCGCGACCTGGACGAGACAGGTAGCCAGCAGCACCAGAAGAGCGCAGACAGGGCGGCAAAGGCCCGTGCTGGCGCGCGCGGCTGTGCCTTTGCTGTGCCCGGGCATCAGGTCCTCGCCGGCTCGGGTCGGGGATCGTCGTTAAGCCGCGCGTAGAGGTCGTGGTCCTGCCAGCGGCCGTCGATCTTGAGGTATTGCCGCGCGCGCCCCTCGCGCGTGAACCCGGACTTGACGAGCACCCGCGCGGAGGCGGCGTTTGTCGGCAGACAGGCGGCCTCCAGCCGGTTGAGCCTGAGAGAGGCAAACGCGAATTGCGCGGCGGTGCACAGGGCGTCCGTCATGTAGCCGCGCCCAGCGAACGGCGCGCCAATCCAGTAGCCCACCGACGCAGCCTGCGCCACGCCGCGCCGGACGTTGGAGATGTTGAGCCCACCCAGCAGCGTGAAGGGCGTCTCGCCGAAGATCAGGTAGGCGTAGCCGAGGTCGTCGCGCACCTCGCGCTGCAGCTGGCGCAGGCGCCGGCGGAAGGAGGATTTGGTCAGCTCGTCGCGCGACCACTGCGGCTCCCAGGGCGCCAGATGATGGCGGCTCAGCGCGCGCAGCTCCGCCCAGGCAGCGTAGTCTTGCATGGCGGGATAGCGCAGATAGACGCCGGCGCCCCGGATGTCGGCATCCGGCTCGATACTGGGCAAGGGTCTCAGGAAGGCCATCGCGTCATCCGTTCGCGCCGCCCGCCGCCAAGACCATCCGCTCTGCCATGTGGGCGTAGGCGGCGCCCTTGCGGCCTGCGCCCACCACCGTGATGGCAGGCTTGCACGCACTGATGAGGCCGTCGGCCAGCGTACGCACCGCCTCCGGCGTGACCGCCTCGATGCGCGCGACCACCTCCTTGGTGTCGATCAGGCGGTCGAACAGCAATAGCTGTCGCGCCATGTACTCGGCGCGTGCGGAGGAGCTTTCCAGACCCATCAGCATGCCCGCCTTGATCTGCGCCTTGGCACGTGCCACCTCCGATTGGGTTGGCGGCTCGGCGGCCGCCCGCTTCAACTCGGCAGACACCACTTCAATGAGTTTGGCCATCATTTCAGGTCCGGTGGCCGCATGAATTGTAAACAGGCCCGAGTCAGCCAGAGCCCAATAACTGGAATAAATCGAGTAGCAAAGCCCGCGCCGCTCTCTTACCTCTTGAAACAGACGCGACGACATCCCGCCGCCGAGCAACGCCGAAAACACCTGGGCCGTGTAGTAGCCGTCGTGCGCGTAGGACGGGCCTTCGAAAGCCAGCAGCAGATGGCTCTGCTCGAACGGCTTGGCGGACGTACGCATGCCCCCGCCGTAGCGCGCCGGCTCGAATCTGCCCCCCTCGCCGCCATTCATGCCGCCGAATAGGGCTTCAGCATGGCGGACGAGCTCGGCATGCTCGATCTTGCCGGCCGCCGACAGCACCATGCGATTGGCGCTGTAGTTGGCTTTGAGGAACCGCCGCAGGTCCGGCGGCTTGAAGCCCCTGACGCTGGCCGCAGTGCCGAGGATGGGCCGCCCGATCGCTTGGTCGGGGAATGCCACCTCCTGCAACAGCTCGTAGGCAATCTCGTCCGGGCTGTCGCGCGTGGCCGCGATCTCCTGCAGGATCACCTCCCGCTCGCGCTCCAGCTCCTCCTCGGAGTGGCGCGGGCTCTGCAGGATGTCGGCGAGGATGTCGAGCGCCAGCGGGATGTCGCCCGCCAGCACGCGCGAGTAGTATGCCGTGGTCTCCAGGCTGGTGGCCGCGTTGAGCTCGCCGCCCACCGCCTCGATCTCCTCGGCGATGGCGAGCGCTGTGCGCCGCGTCGTGCCCTTGAAAGCCATGTGCTCCAGGAGGTGGGAGATGCCCTGCTCCGGCGCCGTCTCGTGGCGCGCGCCCACACCCACCCAAATCCCCATGGAGACCGTCTCCAGGTGTGGCATATGGCAGGAGACGACCCGCATGCCGTTGGCGAGCCGGGTGTCGTGGATGGTCATTGGGCGGCTCCCTTGCGGCCCTCGGCCCGCTGCGAGACGAATCGCTGGACGGCGGCGAGATCGTTGGGCAGCACCGTCATCCTTTCCGGCTCAGTCATGAGGGATGCCAGGCGTGGCGGCAGGCCCGGCCGCTCGCCGGTGATGGCCTCGATGGCGTCGGGAAACTTGGCTGGGCTCGCGGTGGCGAGCACGACATGGGGAGCGGCACCCGGTTTCAGGGTCTTCTTTCCCGCGATGACGCCGCAGGCGGTGTGCGGATCGAGCAGGTAGCTGCTCGCGGCCTTCACGCGCCGGATGCAAGCGGCGACCTCGTCCATGCCGGCGGCGGCGGCGTCGAAATCCGAGCGCAGGCGGCCCAACACCTTCTCGGACAGTCCGAAGCGGCCGGACTGCGCCAGTGCCCCCATGCGCACCCTCACCCAGGCCGAGTCGCGGCCGCTCGCCTCGAACAGGTAGCGCTCGAAGTTGGATGAGACCTGGATGTCCATGGACGGCGAGGTCGTCGGCATGACGCCCCGCACCTCGTAGCTGCCGCTGGCCCACGTGCGTCGCAGGATGTCGTTGTCGTTGGTGGCGATCGCCAGCCGCTCAACCGGCAGCCCCATGCACTTGGCCGCATAGCCCGCGAGGACGTTGCCGAAGTTGCCGGTGGGCACCGCGAAGGAGACCGGCCGGTGCGGAGCACCCAGTGCCGAAGCGGCAACGAAGTAATAGGTGATCTGCGCTGCCACGCGCGCCCAGTTGATGGAGTTGACGCCGGCAAGCCGCACCCGATCACGAAAGGCGAGGTCGTTGAACATGGCCTTCACAAGGGCCTGGCAGTCGTCGAACGTGCCCTCGATGGCGATCGCGTGCACGGTGGGCTCAGTGGCCGTCGTCATCATGCGCCGCTGCACGTCAGAGACCCGGTCCTTGGGGAACAGCACGACCGCGTCCACGCGCGTCGAGCCGCGGAACGCATCGATGGCGGCGCCACCGGTGTCGCCGGAGGTGGCGCCCACGACCATGACGCGCTGGCCGCGCGCAGCCAACACGCGGTCCATCAGTCGCGCCAGCAGCTGCATGGCCACGTCCTTGAAGGCGAGCGTGGGGCCGTGGAACAACTCCAGCACCCACAGGTTGCGGTCGATTTGGACCAGCGGCGTCACGGCCGGGTGGGCGAAGCACGCGTAGGCGTCGCGGGTAAGTGCGAGCAACTGCTCGCGCGGGATGGCGCCACCCACGAGCGGCTCCAGCACGGCGGCGGCCACCTCGTCGAATCGCCGGCCGACGAAGCCGGCGATTGCCTCCGGTCGAAGCTGGGGCCAGGCCTTGGGTACGTAGAGGCCGCCGTCGCGGGCCAGGCCAGCCAGGAGGGCATCCTCGAAGCCCAGCTCGGGCGCTTCGCCTCTGGTGCTGACGTACCGCACGGGGGTGGGACTCTCGCGTCGGGGGGGGAAGCAGACCGCAGCACCCTAGGCCGCAAGCCGGACCTGAACAAGGCGGTTGACGCCAGTGCGCGAACCCGGCCGTTGCAGCTGCTAGGCAGCAGCCCGTAAGCGGCTGACGGCAAGGGCTAAATAGACGCCACCCAGCGCCAGGGCCAAGCCATACCAGGTGAGCGCATACTCAAGGTGCCGGTTCGGCAGTTCCAACCGCGTCACGCCGCCCCTGGGAAGCCCGCCGGGCGGCTCCGGCTGGGCATCGGCCTCTATTACTATGGGCAGCGGATCGGCAGCCAGCCGGCCCCCGGCGAAGGCGGAAGCGGTCATGGCCGGCACGTCCGGCCAGTACCAGACGTTGTGGACGCGGTCGTTGTGGGCGGTGAACAGGTCTGGCCTGGCCTCGCCCCTAACCAGGCCGCGCACTTCCACCTCCCCTTGTATCTGCCCCTGCGGCCTGGTCTCGGGCGCCTTCCGAGCATCGGGCACCCACCCGCGGTTGACCCAAACCACGCGTTGCCACGGCAACTCCAGCGGCGTGTAGACATGCCAGCCGGGGTTGCCTGCGGTCGGCGCGTACAAATAGCGCTCCTTGTCATGATGGAAGCGCCCGATGATGGAGACATGGAGATAGTCGAGGTCGCGCTTGGCGCCAGCGCCGGCCGTTGCCGGCAGGGGCGCTGGGTCTTGATGCACGCGAGCCGCAATCGTGGCGATCAGATCCTCCTTCCAGCGCTTACGCTCAATCTGCCAATGGCCGAGCCCGACCAGCACCGCGAGCCCTAGCAAGGCCGTGAGCGTTGGCCACATGAGTCGGGCTTTGCGCAGTCGTTGCAGCATCGCTTGGCAGCTTCGTAGGGGGACGAGGGCGAAAGCCCCCAATCCGTGGCCCCATCGTCTCGCAAAAGATGTAGGGGCGAGTTAGGGGCTTTAGCCTCACTAGCCCGCCGTGCGCCTACTCCCTCACTTCCCCGGCCCTGTGCTTGTACTGGAGCGCGATCAGGGTCGCCTTCAAGACGCGCAGGAGGCCGAGCGCCAGGATCGGCGTCAGCACGCCCCACAGCAGGATATGCACCCAGACCGGCGGCTGCAGGCGGAACTCCACCACCAGCGCGGCGGCCAGCACCAGGAACCCCAGGATGAAGATTGCGAACACCGCCGGGCCGTCGCCCGAATCCGCAAACGCGAAACTCAGTCCACAGCGCTCGCACGTATCGCGCAGGATAAGCCCGGACCGGAACAGCGGGCCCTGCCCGCAGCGCGGGCAGCGCCCTCCAAGGCCAGCAGCGAAGGGCGACGGACTGGACGGGGGATCGACCATCGGCCACCTCCTAGCGCCGGCCCACGGCTCCGACAAGTGGGCGGTGCCGGGCAGCCTCGCCGGCGGAGGCCAAAAGCCGCCTGGTCAGGCCGTCGCGCAGGGTGGTGAATTTCTGCCCGGAAGGACGCCCGTCCAGGCGACACTCCACCACCCGCAGGTGTCGGACCTGTGCAGGCGGCACGCCGCTTGGGTAGGCGGCGGGTCCGATACGATGGGCGTTTGCAGCTGCGGCGTAACTGTTCCATAACGCCTTGTGTGGCCGTGGAACCTTCATCACCGCAAGCCGGCATGGGCGCCGAAGCCAGGCTCGATGCCGCGCGCGAGGTGTTGCGTCGCGTCTTCGGGCACGCCGACTTCCGCGGTCTGCAGGCGGAGGTGATCGGCGAGGTGCTGGCCGGGCGCAGCGCGGTGGCAGTGCTGCCGACCGGGGGCGGCAAGAGCGTATGCTACCAGATCCCGGCCATGCTGCGACCGGGCCTGGGCCTCGTGGTCTCGCCGCTCATCGCCTTGATGTCGGATCAAGTAGCCGCGCTGCGCCAGTCGGGCGTGGCAGCGGCTCGGCTCGACTCCGAAGTGCACCCTCACGAGCGTAGCGAGATCTGGCGCTGGATCGAGGCCGGCACGCTGGATCTGCTCTACCTCTCGCCTGAAGGCCTCATGCGGCCTTGGATGCTGGAGCAGCTCTCCCGCCTCAAGCTGGCCGTGGTGGCTATCGACGAGGCGCACTGTGTGAGCCAGTGGGGCCATGAC
>JAFMSC010000290.1 GCA_017353825.1 Hyphomicrobiaceae bacterium
CCGGCTGCGGGCGGGGAACCGGGACCAGCTCCCGGCTTCCCCGCGCCATGGTGCGCTTCGGCTTCCTATTCCACCTATCCACGTATCCACGGATGGTCCCGAGCAAGGGCGTTTTCGGGCGCACGTCGTCATATTTCTGCCCTCTTATCGTGGGGCAGTTTTCTACATTCCGCCATCTGACGTGCAGGCCTAACCGGCACGTATGAGCCGTTGGTGCAGGGCTGCTGGGCGGGCAGCGGTAGCGGGGAAGTGCGATGGATGAGCGGGTCATTGAGCTTGTGGCGGTGGATATCCCCAGCGATGGGCCGGACGATCAAGCACGGGGCTACCGGAGGCGCGTGCGGACACGGACGTACGCGCTCGCTGGGCTCGCCATCAGCGGCTGGCTGGGGTTTTTCGTGCTGGGAGCTTTCGTCCTGATCGTCAGGCCGGCCAACATGGTCGAGTTCCAGGCTGACAAGGGGGTCCGGCATCAGCCGAGCCATCAGACGAGCAGCGAGGCGAGCAAAGAGGTCAGAGAGGTCAAAGGGGTCAAAGCGGCAACGCCGACGCCAACTCCTGCGCAACCCCAGGCCGGAGCGCCAGCGCCAGCACCTGGTCCTGTTGTGGAGCAAAAGCGCATGGTAGGGCCGCAACCCGTGACCATCCTGACCACCTACGAGGAGCGGCGACGCGTTCAGGAGCGGGTGTTTCAGTGGGACGCGGCCGACTACGTGGACGGCAACGTGGCCGCTGCGCGCCTTGGCTACGGATACGCCGCGCGCAAAGGCTGGGCGCCTGCCGCCCTGGCGCTTGCCCTCACCTACGACCCGCATGAGCTGCAGCGCCGGGGCGTCGCGATCGCCGCCGATCCGGCCAAGGCGCGCGGCTGCTACCTCAAGGCGCGCGAGCTGATGAACGCCATGGTTGCCTATTACATCTCCCGTCTCCCCCAAGGAACGGCGGAACAGTGCTGACCGCGCATTTGCCGCCGATCAACGGGCAAGCCGGTCAACGGCTATGAGCTCTGGGCGGCTGGGATCGATGGAATCTCTCAAATTGGAAGAGGCGGTGCTGCTCGAAGTGTTCCACGCCTAACCTTCAAGCGCGTCGGCGACATCTTCGTCAGTTTCGCTTTGCCCAAGCTCATGGCTCGTGCTGACGCACGCCAACCGGCGCTTCTTGGTCAGCAGACCTACACCAAGCCTCGTGCTGCGCTGCTTGTGCCCGGGTTGGGCATCGGGCTGGCGAACCGGCGCTGCCATCCCGTAAAGCCCGTGGCAAACGACCGGCGCCAAACCGAGCATGCCGGCATGGCATATCAGAGTTGACAGTGACGGCGCGGTTTGGCGGCGGCAGCCCTTGGCGTCCCCGCCGATTTCTGCAAATTGTTGATGTGCTCAACGAGTGTCGGCGGACTCATCACATGCAGGCTTCTCTTGCGGGCGCCATCGACTGCGACCTGCATCCGCCGCTGCCGGGCGTGACGGGGCTGCTGCCCCACCTCAGCGCCTACTGGCGCGACCAGATCACCAACCGGTACATCGACAAGCTGCCGTTCCAGCTGTCGAGCTACCCGGCAACTTCGCCCCTGTCGGCGCGGCCAGACTGGCGCCCGGCGCCGGGGCAGAAGGCGGGGCCTGAGCCGATCCGCACCCACGTGCTCGACCGATGGGGGCTCGGGCTTGCCATCTTGAACCCGTTGCACGGCGCGGTGGCGCTCTTCAACAACGACATGGCGGCGGCCTTGTGCTCGGCCGTCAACGACTGGGTGGCCAAGGAACTGTTGGACGCCGAACCGCGTCTGCGCGCCTCCATCCTCCTGCCCGTCCACGACGTGGAGCTGTCGCTGCGTGAGATCGAGCGTTTGGCGCCCGACCGGCGCTTCGTGCAGGCTCTGTTCCTGGCCATGGGCGAGGCGCCGCTGGGCCGGCGCGTCAACTGGCCGCTGTTCGCCGCCTGCCAGAAGCATGGGCTGGCGGTGGGCATCCACGCCGGCAGCACCTATCGGCACGCGCCCACCTACGCCGGCTGGCCGTCCTACCGCGTCGAGGACTACGTGGCCCAGTCGGGTGCGTTCGAAACGCAGCTCCTGAGCCTGATCGCGGAGGGTGTGTTCCAGACGTATCCCAAGCTGAAGGTGGTGCTGATGGAATCGGGCCTGACCTGGCTGCCGCATTTTCTGTGGCGCACCGGCAAGACCTGGCGCGGCACGCGCCCCGAGGTGCCGTGGGTCGACCGGGCACCGGCCGAGATCGTGCGCGAGAACGTGCGCTTCACGCTGCAGCCGGTCGATGCGCCGAGAGGCGAGCCCGAGGTGCTGGCGCGCGTGATGGAGCACCTGGGCTCCGACAACCTCATTCTCTTCTCCACGGACTACCCGCACTGGCAGTTCGACGGCGAGGAGGTCTTGCCGGCCGGGCTTGGAAGGACCACCATCAAGAAAATGCTGGTTGAGAATGCGCTCGA
This sequence comes from Hyphomicrobiaceae bacterium, assembly GCA_017353825.1. Taxonomy (GTDB): domain Bacteria; phylum Pseudomonadota; class Alphaproteobacteria; order Rhizobiales; family Hyphomicrobiaceae; genus AWTP1-13. Next base: position 2,449 of record JAFMSC010000290.1, read on the forward strand.
CACCTATCTGCGCCTCCGGGAAGGGGCGGCGGGCGAGAGGGCGCTGAGCGAGGAGACGGTCCCATGAACGTGCCGGTCCGGCAGCCAGTGGCGGGGCAGAGGCTGATGGTGGTGGACTGCGACATCCACCCTGCCTACGCCACGCCCACGGCGCTCTACGAGTTCCTGCCGCAGCGCTGGCGCGACCACTGGTCCACGTTCGGCACCTTCTTCCGGCCTCCGCTGATCGGCCAGCTGCCGTTCCCGCGGATGATGGCCGGCGGGATGCGCATTGACTCGTTCCCCGACAACGGCAGCCCGCCCGGCGCCGATCTCGACCTGATGCGGCGTCAGCTCCTCGATGCCTGTGGCGTGGAGGTGGGCATGCTGATCGCGCTCTCCCGCGGCGGCATGGAGGAGCGCAACCTCGATTTCGCGGCGGCACTGTCGGCGGCGGCCAACGACTGGCAACTCCACGCGTGGTGCGAGCCCGAGCCGCGACTGCGCGCAGCCATCGTGGTGCCGCAGGAGCATACCGAGCACGCCGTGGCCGAGATCGAGCGCCGCTCGGACAACGCGTCATTCGTGCAGGTGCTGATGTCGCCGCGCACGGCGGACCCGTTGGGCAACCGCCGCTACTGGCCTATCTACGCGGCGGCAGAGGCCCATAACAAGCCGGTTGCGCTGCATGTCGCGGGCTTCTCGGGCGGCCATTCCTCCACGCCCACGGGCTGGCCCACCTACTACCTGCAGGAGCACTACGCCCAGGCCACCGGCATGCAGAGTACGCTTGCAAGCTTGGTGTTCGAGGGCGTGTTTGAGCGCTTCCCCAAGCTCAAGGTGGTGCTGATCGAGGGCGGCTTCGCCTGGGCGCCGGCCCTTTGCTGGCGCATGGACAAGGCCTGGGAGCGCATGCGGGCGGAGGTGCCGCACCTGAAGCGGCCGCCGTCGGAGTACGTGCGCGAGCACGTGTGGTTCACCACCCAGCCCATCGACGAGCCGGACCAACCGGAGCACCTCGTTGACATCATCAAGTGGATCGGCTGGGACAAGATCATGTTCTCCACCGACTACCCGCATTGGGACTTCGACGATCCCGCCCAGGTCTTCGCCAAGCTCAAGCTGACAGGCAAGGAGAAGGCCGCCCTGTTTAGGGAGAACGCGCGCGCGGTGTACGGACTACCATGAGCCGGCGGGTCCTAGCCAAGGTGAGCGAGGTAAAGCCAGGCGCTCCCAAGATCGTCACCGCGATGGGGCGCCAGATCGGCCTGTTCAACGTTGGCGGGGAGTATTTCGCGCTCGCCAACCGCTGCCCGCACATGGGCGCGGAGCTGTGCAAGGGCTGGATCGTCGGCCTGGTGCAATCGGACGCGCCCGGCGAGTATCGCGTGACGCGGCCCGGCGAGTTCCTGCGCTGCCCCTGGCACGGATGGGAGTTCGACATCAAGACCGGCCAATCCTGGTGCGACCCCAAGTCGGTGAAGGCCCGCAACTTCAAGGTGCAGGTGGAACCCGGCTCTGAGCTGGTCAAGGGGCCCTATGTCGCCGAAACCTTCCCGGTCACGGTGGAGGAGGACTATCTCGTCATCGACCTCTAGCCGCTGTCCCGCCGTCAAATGCGGGTGCGCTCGGCCACCGAGCAAGCGTCTCACCCGGACTTGAGCGCGCTCTCAGCCTCCGGGGTTGGCGGCAGCGAACTTGGCCCACCGGAAGCCCACCGGCGGTGTGGCTTGCCCTTACCGTGCGCGCGCCCTATGTCAGTCGGCACCGCCACCCCGGCCACGGGAAAGTCCCAAAGCCCAAGTCCCAAAGCCCAAGTCCCAAAGCTCACCTCTCCAGGACATGCTGACACAGATCTACATCCACTTCTTCGTCGCGCTGGCCGGGCTCGTGAGCTTCCTGTCGCCGTGCGTGCTGCCGCTGGTGCCGCCCTACCTCACCTACCTGGGCGGCACGACCCTCGACCAGCTCTCCGGCCGCGAGCAGATCGACGCTCGGCTGTGGCGGCGGGTGGTGCTGGCGGCGGTGTTCTTCGTCCTCGGGTTCACCACGGTGTTCGTGGGTTTCGGGGCCGGTGCATCCGTGCTGGGCCAATGGATCCAGGCGCACAAGAGCGAGCTGGCGGTGCTGGCGGGCATCGTCATCGTGCTGTTTGGCCTGCACTTCCTTGGGCTCCTGCGCGTGCCGCTGCTCTACCGCGAGGCGCGTTTCCACACCGACAGCGCGGGTGCCGGTCTGGCGGGCGCCTACGTCATGGGGCTGGCGTTCGCCTTCGGCTGGACGCCATGCATCGGGCCGGTGCTGGCGACCGTGCTCACCCTGGCCGCCAACGAGGCAAGCCTCGGCGCTGGCGTGCGGCTGCTCTTCGTCTATTCGCTCGGGCTCGGCATTCCCTTCGTTCTGGCCGCGGTGGCGATCGGGCCGTTCCTCGGGTTCCTCAAGCGCTTTCGCCGCCACCTGGGCCGTGTTGAGAAGGCGATGGGCCTGCTGTTGGTGGCGGCAGGCATCCTGATGCTAACGGGCTTGCTCAATACCTTCGGCACTTGGATGCTCGACAACATGCCTGGGCTCGGCCGGGTCGAGGAGCTCTTTACGCCCGAGGAACTGCGGGAAAAGATCCTGCAGGAAGGCGTGAAATGACCGATGCTGCGCCATCGGGTCGGCCTGGGCCGTCCCCGACCCCGATTGCGCTCACCATCGCCGGCTCGGACAGCTCCGGCGGTGCCGGCATCCAGGCCGACCTCAAGACATTCTGCGCGTTTGGCGTGTACGGCGCCAGCGTCGTGACCGCGCTTACCGCCCAGAACACGCGCGGCGTGCAGGGAGTTGAGAGGGTGCGCGCGACGTTCCTCGCCGCGCAGCTCGAGTCGGTGCTGTCGGATCTCGATGTGCGTGCCATCAAGACGGGGATGCTGGCCGACGCCGCCATCGTGGAGACGGTGGCGCGCCGGCTGCGGGCGCTGCCCGAGGTTCCGCTGGTCGTTGACCCGGTGATGGTCGCCACCAGCGGCGACGTGCTCATCGCGCCGGACGCCATCGGCGCCATCAGGAGCGCGCTGGCGCCGCTCGCCACACTGATGACGCCCAACCTGGAGGAGGCAGCCTTGCTGCTGGGCACGGGCAAGGCCCAGGGCGGCGCCGAAATGCGCGACCAGGCCCGTGCCCTCTTGGCGCTGGGCTGTCGCGCCGTGCTGGTCAAGGGGGGCCACGGCATTGGCGCCGACGCGGTGGACGTGCTGGCCCACGCGGCGGGCTCAGAGACGTTCGCCAGCCCCCGCATCGACACGCCGCACAGCCACGGCACGGGCTGCACGCTGTCAGCGGCCATCACCGCGCTCATCGCGCAGGGCGTTCCGCTCGCCGACGCCGTGCGCCGCGCAAAGGCG
>JAFMSC010000613.1 GCA_017353825.1 Hyphomicrobiaceae bacterium
GGCCGGCCCGTTTTCTCGCGCTCTACCTGGTCTCAGGGGTGGCGGCGAGCGTGACGCACGCGGTGTTCAACGCATCCTCACCGGTGCCGGTGCTGGGGGCGTCGGGCGCCATCGCCGGCGCGATCGCGGCGTATGCGATGCGCTTCCCCTACGCCTGGGTGCGCGTGATCGTGCCGATCCTGTTCATCCCGCTGTTCTTCAGCATTCCCGCCCTGGTGTTCGCCGGGATCTTCTTCTTCATCCAGGTGTTCCAGGGCACCAGCGAGCTCATGACGCCGTTCGGCGGTGCCGCCGGCATCGCCTGGTGGGCGCACATCGGCGGTTTCATCGCCGGCTGGGTGCTCGTGCCAATGCTTGAGCCGTCGGCAGCCGCTAACGGCAGCGGCCGCCGCGCCTGGTACAACGGAGGTCCGTGGGAGCGGGGCCGGTGAAACTCTTTGTCTCAGTTGGCTGCGTCTCAGTTGGCTGCGGCCGCTTTCGTCAGACCCATGATCTGGGGAACCGTCGTTGCCAGACCCTGCTCAACCAGCGCGCGCGTGGCTGCCTTGAGCTTCTCGTTGTGGACCGCCTGCGGCGTCGCCGGCCACCAGCTATGGTCCAGCGTGCGCGTGGGGGCATTGATGGTCTTGGTGAATGAGAGGCCCTCGAACCCGGTTCTTTGCGCCCCCAGTGACTCGAAGGTGCGCCCGTCGTAGACGGAGACCGCGGTGACGGCGAACAGCGTTACGTTGTCGGGGTTGAGGACGCCGCCGACCTCGATCATGCCAAGACCGCTGACGCTCTGGTTGCTGCTTCCGACTGGCGCCGTCGAGCGGGCCACGACGACGTAGAGGTCACACTTCTGCGAGGCGGCCACCTTGCGCAGGATGTCCTCGACCCCGGCGTCCGGGCCGCCGCCGGAATAGCTGACCCTGCGTACGGTGTAGCGCTTGCTCAACAGCGCGCTGACCTTGTTGGCGACGGCATTGTCGATACCCCAGGAGTTGATCGCCACCTCGTTGAGCTCGTTGCCGAACACGGTGAGGCCCATTTTCTGCAGCGCGAACTTGTCCCCGACGGTCGAGATGACGCCGACGGTCTTGGCCTGCGCCATGGTTTTCAGCGCCTCGGTGGATGGCGCACCAAACCCGCCCGCACAGCCGCCCGTCAGCAGGAGCAACGCCACGACAACGCTTCGACAACGCACCTGAGCCCCCTATTTGCGATCGGCTCGGAATGTGTCACCGCGACACCCGGCGCGCAATCAAGGGGCATGCACACGGGATGACTTTGGTGAGAGGTGCTGCAAGCCAGCCACGGATCGGCTCAACCGCCGAGCTTGGCTTGTTTCAGGCAGGGCTCCGGGACAGGTCGAGCTCGTAACGCATATCGCCGTTCTCGACACGGCCGGTCGCCGCCCATCCGCGGCGCTCGTAGAAGCCGGCCGCCCTCGTGTCGGGACCTGTGGTCAGCCAGATGACACCGGCGCCGCTCTCGCGCAGCCATCCGGTGGCCAAGTCGAGGAGTTGGTTGCCGAGGCCCTGGCCTTCCCACTCTGGCAGAACGAAGAGCGCGAACACAGACCGCTTGGCACGGTCGGCGATCGCAAAGGCGACGATCTCGCCGGCGTGCTCGGCGACCCAGCCTTTGGAGTCTGCGAGAAACGACGCGGCCACGCTCTCGTTGGTTATGCCGCGGGCGCGGAGCTGTTCGACCGTTGCCAGGTTCTCCGCAACCGAGCTGCGCACACGGGAGATGCCGGGAAGATCGGCGGCGATCGCGGCGCGGACGGTAGGGCCCTCATTGGACATGGGTGGTTCCGATCTGTGGTCAATTCCCTTGAGAGGGCTTGAGGCCGCCCAT
>JAFMSC010000614.1 GCA_017353825.1 Hyphomicrobiaceae bacterium
ATCGCGCTGTTGGCGAAAAACCGGGCCATCGCCTCAGGCGATGAGTAGTCCCGTGGCTCCTCCAGGTATTGGTCGAGACCCGCCTCCAGGTTCTGGATCGCCTCCTGGGTCTGGAGGTGCTTCGCGACGGCGGGCAGATCGCCCTCGACCTCCATCACGCGCACCACCACGTTGCCCTTGATGAACACCAGCGTGGAGAGCAGCTGCCCGGTCACATTGCCGTCGGCGTCACGCACCACGGGATCGGGGCGTCCGTAATTGTGAAACAGCTCCTTAACTGCGCCTTCGGAGCCTGGCTTGACCGACCACATCAATGCAAAGTACGCCACTTACAACCCCCTTTGCCACCATGTCGATTGAGGACCCGCGTCAACGCTATCCGGCCTAGCTCGCGGCCGCAAGGCGCTCACCGGCGTGAGGACCGGCACGAGCCCTTGCCTGCCGGCGTCAGTAGTAGTACGGTGACACGCGGAGTTCGAGGGGAGGGGCGGCGTTTGATCAAAGGGGGTTCGCAGTGTTGAGGCATATGCTGGATTGGTACGACTTGACCGACGAGGAGCGGCGGCTGCGCGATCTGGCCATCGAGGTCGCCCGCGAGGAGGTCGCTCCGCACGCCGACGCTCACGACCGCGACGGCACGTTCGTGCGCGACAGCGTCGAGGCGCTGGGGAGGTCTGGGCTGCTCGGCATCTATGTGCCCAAGGAGTACGGCGGTTTGGGCGGAAGCCCGCTCGCCACTGTGCTCGCGACCGAGGTTATCTCGGCGGCCTGCGGCTCGACAGGGATGTCGTTCATGTTTCACAACAACCTGATCCACGTCGTCGACGGCGCGGGGCCTGAAGAGCTCAAGGCGAAGTACTTCCCGCAGTTCGCGCAGGGCAAGCTCGGCGCGTTCGCGATCAACGAGCAGCGCCGCCTGTTCAGGGAGCGGTTTGACACCACGGCGGCCGACGCTGGAGAGGACTACGTCGTCAACGGCGAGAAGCCATTCGTCACCTCAGCCGGCGAGGCGGATGTCTACATCGTGCAGGTACAGCTCGCCGACGCACCGCCCAGCCCTATCCCGGTGATGGGGCAGCGGTACGTGCTGATCGAGGGAGCGTCCGAGGGCGTGGGCGCCTGGGTGTATGACCCGATGGGCCTGCGCGGCGCCAGCAACGGCGGCCTGACGTTCAAGGATGTCCGCCTGCCGAAGGAGAACGCCGTCGGAGCGGAGCCCGATCCGATGGTGCGCGCCGTTGCCGCAAAGGGCAACTCCGCGTATTCGCCGCACCTGATTTCGATGGGCTGCGCGGGTGCCGCACTCGAGGCCGCCGTGAGGTTCTGCGGCGAGAAGGGGCCGCAGGAATGGCAGAGCCACGCGCTGGCCCCCCTCAGCGACCAGCTCAACGCGCTGCGCTGCTACACGTATTACGCGGCACGGCTGATGGAGCGCCCGGTGAGCCGCGAGCTGAATCACGCTCACAACGAGATCCAGCGCCTTGGCGGCGCGCTCGGTCCGATCGTGGGAGATCGCATCATGGAGGTCATGGGTGGCGCGAGCTTCATGCGAAGCTCACCCATCCAGCGATACTTCCGAGATGCGCGTGGCTCATGCTATCCGGCATTCGCGATGGAGCATCGGCGGGCCAACGTCGCCGACGGCCTGTTCGGCGCCGATGCATACGCAGAGCAGCCCGCGACGATGCCCTGGGATCCCCATGCCGACTACAACTTCTGGCTGCTGTGGGCGCGCGGCGCCGCGCATCTGCCCGAGGACGCCAAGCAGCGAATGTCGAGGGCGGCGTTCGAGGAGTTCGCTCGCTCGCACGGCTCCGACACGATGACGATCGAGATCTGT
>JAFMSC010000291.1 GCA_017353825.1 Hyphomicrobiaceae bacterium
TGGCGTGCCAGCCCCTCGTGTCCAGTAGCGACCGCCTGATCGAAGAAAGAAGTCGAGTCGGATCAGGCGGTTATCGTTTCACTGCAAAAAAAGTTCGGACTAACCGGTACGCGAACCGCATGGTGTCCCCGTCCCACCGCGCACCCAGCCCCATGGTGTCGCCCTCCACGGACGCATCGAGCATCGCCCGAAGTCCGGCCCGGTCGCCGCCCTCGGGAAAGGCCATGGCGAGGACGCGCTCGCGCTCGGCGGGCACCTGGTAGAAGCGCAGCTCGGGCTCCGGCAGCCCGACAATGGCGTAGAGCCCGACCAGAAACGCCAGCGGGCGGAATTCGACCGTGGAGGGGTCGCGGTGCCGCTCCATGGCATTGAAGGCTGCGGCCTTGGCCGGATCGTCGGAGGCGAAGGCGTCGCTGAGCACGATGCGGCCGCTCGGCCGGGCCACCCGCACCATCTCGGCGAAGGCGCGCGCCGGCTCTTCAAGGTGATGGAACGCAAACCGGCAGCTGACGATGTCGAACGTGCCGTCCGCGAACGGCAGGGCGTAGGCATCGCCCTGGTGCCAGCCGACGTTGCGCACATTCTCGCGCGCCACGAGCCTGCGGGCCTCCGCCAGCATGGCGCCGGTGGCATCGATCCCCACGGCCTACCGCACACGCCGCGCGAACGCTACGACGACCGTGCCCGGGCCGCAGGCCACGTCGAGGGAGACATCGGTGGCAAGCGGACGCGCCGCCTCGACCAGCAGGTCGAGGGCAGCCTGGTTGTGCAGAGCCGGAGCGGCGGCGAACCCGGGCGCCTGGCGGGTGAACTGGTCGGCGATGCTGGCGGCGTGCGCCGCGCTGGTGACAGCTGCGGTCACGGGCGTGCGATGGGTGTCAGATCCAGAGGGTCTGACGCTATTCCCATGCCGGTGTTGGAGCTGTGGCGTCAGACCCAGAGGGTCTGACACCGCCTACGCACTCGCCTGCGCGTGGAGTCGCCCCCGCTTGGCGAAGAGCTTGTTCAGCGCGCTGAGATAGGCCTTGGCGCTCGCCACCAGGGTATCCGGGTCCGCCGCCCGTGCGGTCACCGCTCGTCCGCCCGCCTCCGCATCGTCCTCCAGGCGCACCGAGACTTCGGCCTGGGCGTCCGTGCCCTCCGTCACGGCATGCACCTGGTACAGAGCGAGCGTGGCGCTGTGCGGCACCAGCTTGACGATGGCGTTGAACGTGGCGTCAACGGGGCCGTTGCCGGTGGCCTGCACGGTCTGGTGCACGCCCTCGCCCATGTCCAGGGTGAGGGTGGCGGACTGCGGGCCCATGGTGCCGGCGATCACCGTCAGGGCCACCACCTTCATGCGGTCCTGCTGGGTGGCGATGCCCTCGTCCACCAGCGCCTCGATGTCCTCGTCGTAGACGTGCTTCTTGCGGTCGGCGAGCGCCTTGAAGCGGTTGAAGGCGTCCTCGAAGGCGTTCTCGCCCAACTCGTAGCCCAGCTCCTTGAGCTTGACGCGGAAGGCATTGCGACCCGAGTGCTTGCCCATCACCAGGGAGGTCTTGGTGACGCCCACCGACTCCGGCGTCATGATCTCGTAGGTCTGGGTGTGCTTTAACATGCCGTCCTGGTGGATGCCGGACTCGTGCGCGAAGGCATTCCGGCCGACGATTGCCTTGTTGTACTGCACCGGGAACGAGGTGGCCGCCGACACCAGCTTGGAGGCGCGGTTGAGCTGCCTGGCGTCGATAGCGACGTGATAGGGCAGCACGTCCGAGCGCGTCTTGATGGCCATCACCACCTCCTCCAGGGCAGCGTTGCCGGCGCGCTCGCCGATGCCGTTGATGGTGCATTCCACCTGCCGGCAGCCGGCGCGCACGCCGGCCAGCGAGTTGGCCACCGCCATGCCCAGATCGTTATGGCAGTGCACCGAGAAGATCGCCTTCTCCGAGCCAGGCACTCTCTCCATCACCCTGCGGAACATCTGGTAATATTCTTCCGGCGTGGCGTAGCCCACCGTATCGGGGAGGTTGATGGTTGTGGCGCCGGCTTTGATGGCGATTTCCACGCAGCGGCAGAGGTAGTCGATCTCGGTGCGGGTGGCGTCCTCGGCCGACCACTCCACGTCCTCCACCCAGTTGCGAGCGCGGGTGACCTGGAACTGCACCATTTCCAGCACCTGCTCCGCCGACTTCTGCAACTTGTACTTGCGGTGCACCGGTGAGGTGGAGAGGAAGGTGTGGATGCGCGGGCGTCTGGCGTGCTTCACGGCCTCGCCGGCCCGGTCGATGTCGGCCTCGCCGGCGCGCGACAGGCCGCAGACCACGCTCCGCTTCACGCGCCTGGCGATCTCCGACACGGCCGCGAAATCGCCCTCCGAGGCGATCGGGAAGCCGGCCTCGATGATATCGACGCCCATGTCGTCGAGAAACTCGGCCACCTCCAGCTTCTCCTCGAAGGTCATGGTGGCGCCGGGACACTGCTCGCCGTCGCGCAGCGTGGTATCGAAGATATAGACGCGGTCGGTGCTGGAGGCGGGCTGCCGCTTGGTGTCGCTGGCGCTCTCGGGCTGCACGGGCTCTTGAGACATCGGATGCTTTCCTTGGATCGGCCGCGCGCTGTCGGCGCCGGCGCTATAACAGGATGGGGGCTTGTCTTGCGATCCCCTGAGCGCCCGTCCCACGCGTCAAGTGCGGGACTGCCGATGCTCAGGGGCTGGTAAGCAGAAGGAGGCCCAAGGTCAGGCCAAGCGCCAAGCCAAATGCCGAGCCGAGCGCCGTCTGACCGGGAGGCGTCCCAGCCTCGACCAAGGTAGCGGTGCAGCAGTTGCGGCTCACGGAGCTGGCTCGATGCTCGATGGCGGCGGGAACGTGCCATCCGCCGGTCGCGATGTGGCGCTACTTAAGCCAAGACCGGCGAGGGATGGCAAGCGCAAAATCGTCCCAATGCCCTGCCAGCGAGTGTTTTTGCCACGCCCACGTCAGATCCCGCCATGGCGGCGCCAGCGTGGCGTGAGATGGCGGTGACACCCCCGTCACGCGGCGCTATCAGTGCGCCGGGGCCGGGGGCGGCCATAACGTAAGCCAGGAGGTCGTAATGAAGCGCATTCCCGTGCCCCGTGTTGTCGGCTGCCTTACCGTCTGTCCTGCCCTCTATGCCGCCCGCCTGGCAGCCCGTCTGGCCCTCTGTCTGGCCGTCTGTCTGGGGGCGCTTGCGCTGGCCGACCTTGGCTCCGGCGTGGCGGCAGCCGCCAGCCCCCAGGTCGAAACGGCCATCAAGGCGATCAAATCGGTGGGCAACGACCCGGAGAAGCTCAAGCTCTTCTGTCAGCTCAATAAGTTGCTGCAGGAAGCGGGCGACAAGGAAGACGCGGCCACCCAGAAGCAGATCGAAGACCTCGTCACCAAGATCGGTTCGGACTTCGGCGCCGCCTGGGACGTGGGCGACGAACTCGACGAGAATTCCCCCGACGGCCAGGAGTTCTACGCCGCCGTCGATACGATCGCGGACAAGTGCCAACAGTAGGCTCTGGCGGGGGATTGGCTACGCGGATCGTCCGTTCCCTACCCCCCATTCCCCATCCGCTGGGCGATCAGCCGCGCCAGCGGCGGCCCTGCGAACAGTACGATCACGAAGCGCACCGTCTGCAGCGCCATGACGAATGGCAAATCGACACTGCTCGAGGCGGCGATGATAGCCACCGTGTCCATCCCGCCCGGGCTGGTGGCGAGATAGGCGCTGATGGGATCGATCCCGGCCGCCTCGACGAGGATCAATGCGAGGGCGCCGCACACCGCAATCAGGATGAACGTCGCGAGCAGCACCTGCGGCAGGGCCCGCCGCGCGTGGACGAGAATCGCCCGCGTGAAGCCGAGGCCGACACTCCAGCCCAGGAGCGCGTAGCTGACCGCGAGCAGCGCCGGCGGCAGGGTGATGTGGACGAGCCCGGTGCTCTCGGCGAAGGCGCCCGCGATCATCGGCACCAGCAGGGCGCCACCGGAGATGCGCAAGCCTGTGCTGGCGGCCACGCCTGCAGCCGCAATGGCGAGCGTCACCGCCAAATCCCCCGGCGACACCGCCGGAAACCACACGACCTGCGGACCGGCCACCGCCGGGCCCACCCACAGCCGCCCGACCATCGAGGCAAGTCCGGCGACGCACACCACGCGCATGTACTGCATGAACGCGACCAGCCGTGCGTCGGCCCCGAACGCGCCGGCCAGCACCATCATTACCGAGGCGGCGCCGGGCGCCGTGCCCCACACGGCCGTGGTTCCCGGGACCACGTCGTAGCGACCCATGGTCCACCCGAGCGCACCGCTGGTGACGACGATGGCCAGCACCACGCTCAGGAACAGCGGCCAGTCCTTGAGGAACGTGAGCACGATGTCGCCGGTGATGGCGCGCGCCACCAGGCACCCCACCACCGCCTGCGCCAACTGCGCGGGCAGCCTTGGCGCGCGGATCGAACCCCCGTTGGTGGAGAGCGCGATGCCCGCGATCATCGGCCCGAGCAGCAGCGCCGCGGGCAGTCCCATCAGCTTGAACAATGCGGCCAGCGCCACCGAGCCTGCAACGAGGATGCCCCATTGCTGCAGCAGGGGGCGGCCGTCGATAAGGCCTGCCTCGCGGGAGTTGCCGGGCTGGATCATGACTCGCGCCCTCGCATCTAAGCAGGTTTGTGCGGGATTCCCAACGGATCGAGTTTGTGATTCCGTGTTCCCATCTGATTCGGGGGATGGGACATGGCTGGCAAGTCGCCTTTGCAGGCAAGCGACGGGCAGCGGGTGGCACTGAAGGCTATGTCTGGCGGAGCGGATCGTGCGCAGGCCGACCGGGCACGCGCGATCCTGCTCACGCTTTCGGGCTGGACGAGCGCTGACATCGCCGAGGCCTTCGGAGTTCGAGAGGACACGGTCCGGCTATGGCGCAGCGACTTCATGAAGGGCGGCATCGACGCGCTGTTGGCAAGCGTCGCCGCCGGCCCCGCACCGATAAAGGCCGAGGCTGCGCTCAGGGTCGCGGGCCCGCTGCTGGAGGCGCCGGTGGCGGACCGGCCGAACTGGACGCTGGCGCGGCTTGCCGAGGAGATCAAGCGACAGGAAGGCGTCTCGATCTCGCGCTCGCAGCTCTCCAAGGTGCTGCGGCAAAAAGGGGGTTCCGATTTCGGCGGCCGCGGCACACGCTGAAAGGCCGGCAGGTCGCGGACGAGATCGATCGCGTCGGCTTGCGTCTCAAGCTGCGCAAGGTCCAGGCCGAGGCCGGCGACATCGTTCTCTTGTTCGCGGATGAGAGCGAGGCGCTGACCCACCCTTATCTGGCGCGGGCTTGGGCCAAACGAGGCGCCGATCTCAGGGTGCCGGCGCCGGGGCAATCCAAGAAGATCGCCATGATGGGCGCGCTCGACCACGCCGCCCGACGCCTCATTGTGCATTCGAGCCAACCAAGCGCAGCGCCGACTTCATCGCGCTCCTTGAGGAGATCGACCGTCTTTACGGCCCGCATCCCGGGCTGGCCCCTAAGCCAGTCGTCATCGTTCTCGACAACGGCCTGGTCCACACCAGCAAGGCCACGCTCGCGGCGCTGGCGGCCCGCGCCCATTGGCTCACGGTCGAGTGGCTGCCCAAGTACGCGCCCGAGCTCAATGACATCGAGGTGGTCTGGCACGACCTCAAGGCCCACAATCTGGCGCATCAGACGTTCACCGACACACGCACCCTCGACCAAACCATCCACGCCGCGGTCACCGCCTTGAACCTGGAGCGAAACCGCGATCTGTTGGGCAACTCACGAATCTCTGCTTAGGGGCGAG
>JAFMSC010000615.1 GCA_017353825.1 Hyphomicrobiaceae bacterium
ATTGGGAGGCTCGCCAAGGCACTGGCCCATGACATCCTCGAGCACGGTGCTCCCGAAACCCCTTGTGCTTCGGGACACGGATCGAGGCGCCGCTATGCTCCTGCCACCGGAAGCAAATCGCGCGCGAGCCGTCGACTGGGCCCACGGACCAGGTGATCTCGATCCAGCCCTTGCGTTCGACAGCGCGCCATGTTTGGCGGCAGTGGTCGCGAGTTCGTGCAAGGCAAGGGCAAGGTTCTGCGCAGCAGGCCGACTTGAGGCCGCATTGCAGCAGTTCAGTCCTTATGCCGATCGAATGAAGGCCGAAGGCCCGTCCTTGCTGCTCAACCCCGTCGCGTGCTGGTGGGCGGGAACGGGCAACCCTTACGGCGGCAGACGGCGGCAGATTTGGACGGTGCGCTTCCATGCTTCGAAATCGATCAGCTCAAGCCGTGCGGGCTTCCTCCCCGGATCGATGCGTGTCGGGCCTCGCCCAGACCCAACCGGCGCGCTGGTCGCGCTCGATCATGGGTCACTTCGGTTGGGCGCGGTTCAAGAACTGCTCTTTGTGAGTAAGCTGAGGTTGAGCCGACGAGGAGCCTCTCGTTTAAGCGGCGCTGCAGGTTAATTAAGCCGCGCTGCAGTTCAAGCGGCGCTGCGAGCGGCCTGGGGTTGGCGCAGGTAGACGCCCTGGGCGCGCAGGGCTTCTTGCAAATGGGCCACGGCGACGGCGCGCGGCTCCACGCCTTGAGCGAGGGCGACCGCGGCGGCGGCGCCGGCGGCCTGGCCGGTGATCCAGCACTGCGGGATCTCGCGCATGAAGCCGTGCGAGTTTCGGTCGCAGGAGATGTGGCGGCCGCAGGCGAGGAGGCCGTCGAGGGTCTGAGGCACCAAGGCGCCGTAGGGGATTGAGATGTTTGGGAACTTGGGGCTCACCGACGGCGTGACGCCGATCTCGTCGGGCAGCGCCCGGCCCTCGGGCCAACGTGCGCGCAGCACCGCATCGAGGCCCTTGAGGCGACGTGCGTGCCGGACGCCGAGCTGCGGGGCCGACAGCATCATGTAGGCGTCTTCGAAACCCGGCGCATTGGCGCGGTAGAACTCCAGGTGCTTGAGCATGGCGCGGTGCGAGCGGATCTCGACCGCCGTCAGGTCGTCGAGGTCGAGCGGCGAGTAGCCGGTCTGGCGCGGTCCCATGAACACCGCGATGTCGTCGCGCCACGACACGAATGGCCGCTCGAACAGGCCGCAGTCCGCGCGCCCGCGGTCCATGAAATCCTTGTAGGCCTCGGGCTGGCCGGCCCGGAAGGCGATCCACCGCTTCATGTCCACGCCGGCGAACAGCCAGGCGGTGTTCATGCAGTGATGCACGTCGCCCGGCTCGATATCGGTGTCGAAAGCCGCGCCGGCGCGCGCGAAGATATCGCCGTCGCCGGTGGCATCGACCACCACCTTGGCCATGACGGCCATGCGGCCCTCCTTGCTCTCGAAGGCCACGCCCCTCACGGCGTTGCCCTCGACGATCGGCTGCGCCGCCCAGGCGTGGTAGGCGATCTTGACGCCGCGCTCGATCAGCAGTTCCTGCGAGACGAGCTTGAGCCGCTCGGGGTCGATGGTCGGCGACCAGGTGACCACCCCGTGGTAGGCCGCGGTGCGTTGCGACCAGTGCGCGGCCCTGGCGGCATCCTGACTGCCCCAGTCCTCGCGCGGAGGACCGGCGATAGCGTCGGGCGGCAGGCGGTCGACGAGCTCCTCGGCGATGCCGCGGATGACAAGCTGGCCGCTCCAGTCGGTCATGCGGTCGATCCAGATCACCAGGCCGCCGGTGGCCAGTCCGCCCAGATGGTTGTAGCGCTC
>JAFMSC010000616.1 GCA_017353825.1 Hyphomicrobiaceae bacterium
ACCTCATCCTGCACGGCGCCGGGGGATGGGCTATCCGCTCCCGGTCGTTTCAACACCGTTGTCGAATGAGCTACGCGGCGCCAAGGCAGCGTTCGAACTCGAGGTCTGCAGCGGCCCCGGCCCACGGCTTCTCCAGCCCGAAGAACAAGGACAAGGCGCGCGCCGACGCCGAATCGATCGCCGTCACCGCGCGCACGCTCAAACGGCGGTTCGGCGGGTAGCCGCCCGCCAAGCCCGCGCCGCCAGGGTGCTGCAACGGGGCTGCGACCCTGCCAGGGGCCCGGCCAGCCGACGCAATCAGAAATCCGCCTTCGCGGCGCGCGGCACTTCGGCTTCGTGCTCGAACCCGAAGCGGTTCTCCGCACAGACAGTTTCCGGCCAATCGCGCCGGTCGCGCTGATACACCATGCTGGCGGTCCAGGGCGCCGTGAAGGCGCCCGGATCTTCGACCGTGAAATGGACGTGCAAATATTTGTCGTTGTAGCCTTCGGTCTTCATCGGCCCTTGCGGGCGCCAGTTCTCCTTCGCGGCGCGGGCGATATCGTCCTTCACCTCCTCGTAATCGGCGAGCCGGTAGCGCTCCACGACGTGCAGCTTGTCGGTGTAGGGCGTGCCGAAGAGATCGACCATGGCGAAAGGCCGGTCGGTCCTGGTCCCCACCGTGTCGATGACCAGGGTGTCGCCCTCGTAGCGGCCGACAGCATCCCCGTGAAATGAAGGCACGAGCTTCGCCGGGTGAGAGGCGTTCAAGCGCACAAAGCGCACCTCTTGGTCCTCGCTGAACACCATCACGATATTGTCGGGCTGCTGGATCATCTGCATGGCCATATGCTTGAACAGGAACGGCACCGGCTCGGGCCAGCATTGGTTGGCGGGGTTGGGAAAGATGATGCCGGCGAGCGAGAGCTCGCCCTTCCGCTTCACGACGTCGGCGGCCCAGGGCTGGAGAATCGGATTGGTGTAATCGCCAACCAGCTGGCCGTAGTCGCTCTGGCCATTGTCCTTGCGCCGCGACCGGTTGGTCACCGGCCCCGGGGGCGAGGCGGGCGGAATGAGCCAGGGAAGCGAGCCATGCCGCCAGATGCCGGAGAAATCCGGCACGCTCGTTTGCGCCCCGGCCCCGGTTTGCACCGCGGCAGGCGCCCCCTGTCCGAACGCCGGGCCCGCCGCCGCCGCCATGATCGCGAACAGAACACAACCATGCCGCGCATTCATGTCGGCCTCCCCTGCCTGAATTGTCCTTGCCTGCCGGCTCTTCCGATCGCCCGCAGGCGCACGCCATGTTATCGCAACGTGGCGGCGGCGTACCAGGAAAGTCGCGAGCGCCCGCTAGTCCACGTCCTCGACCTCGGCCGCGCCACCCGCGAACGCCTTCTTGGCGAGCGCCGCCTCCATGAACTGATCGAGGTCCCCGTCAAGCACCGCAGCGGTGTTGGAGGTCGACACGCCGGTGCGCAGGTCCTTCACCATCTGGTAGGGCTGCAGCACATAGGAGCGGATCTGATGGCCCCAGCCGATGTCGCTCTTGCCCGCCTGCTCGGCCGCCGCCTTCTCCTCGCGCTTCTTCAGCTCGAGTTCATAGAGGCGGGCGCGCAGCATCTGCCAGGCCTGCGCGCGGTTGCGGTGCTGCGAGCGGTCGTTCTGGCAATAGACCACGATGTTGGTCGGGATATGGGTGAGGCGGACCGCCGATTCGGTCTTGTTGACGTGCTGGCCGCCGGCGCCGCTCGAACGCAGCGTATCGGTGCGCACGTCCGTCTCCTTTATGTCGACCCTGATGCGATCGTCGATGACCGGATAGGCGGTCACGCTCGCGAAAGACGTATGCCGGCG
>JAFMSC010000292.1 GCA_017353825.1 Hyphomicrobiaceae bacterium
GGCGCGAGCGCACGGGCGCGCTCCGAGGCTGCCAGGGCCGACTTGAACTCGCGGGCGAAAAGGGCAGACCAAGCGACGCTTCCTAAGGCAGCCGCCGTTTCCGCACCGGGCTTGCCCGCGCTCTTGGTCTCCGCCGCCTCGGCGCGTGAGGCATCCCTCTCGGCGGCGGCAAAGGCTTCTCGCCAACTGGCGATCGCGCCGGTTCTATCGCCGCGAACGTACAGCACGCCGGCAATCTCGTCGTGCACACTGGTCAGCTTCTGCCAGTCAACGTTGACTGGGTCGGCGCTGGCCAGACCCTCAAGGATGGCGAGGGCCGCCTTGTAGCTGTCCAGCGCCCCCGCGGAATTGCCCTGTGCAGACTGCGTCGCGCCGATCCGGCTGAGAGAATCCGAAAGGTCGCTCTGCCACCCAGCATTGGTGGGATCGGTTTTGGCGAGGCGCTCTCTGATGGCGAGGCCGGCCCGGTAGCTCTCCAGAGCCCCCGGCAAATTGCTCTGGGCCTGCAACACGGTGCCGACCCTCTCGTGCGAAGCGGAGAGTTCGCGCTGCCACTGGGCATTGCCGGGGTCGGCCTTGGCCAGACCCTCGGCGATCGTGAGGGAGGCGCGGTAGCTCTCCAGCGCCTCGGCGAAATTGCGCTGCGCGGACTGCGCCGCGCCGATCCGGCTGAGAGAAGCCGAAAGGTCGCTCTGCCAGCCAGCATTGGTCGGATCGGTTTTGGCAAGGTGCTCTCTGATGGCGAGGGAGGCTCGGTAGGCGTCGAGCGCCGCCGGCAGGTTGCGTTGAGCAACGAGCACGTCGCCGATCCGCTCGTGCGAGATGGAGAGGTCGCGCTGCCATCCGGCATTTCCGGGGTCGGACTTGACGAGACGCTCGGCGATGGCAAGACCGGCCCGGTAGCTCTCCAGCGCCCCCGGCAAGTGGCTCTGGGCCTGCAGCACATCGCCGATCAGGTCTTGTGACACGGTGAGGTCGCGCTGCCACTCGGCATTGCCGGGGTCGGCCTTGGCCAGACGCTCGGCGGTGGCGAGACCGGCCCGGTAGCTCTCCAGTGCCCCCGGCAGATTGCCCTGGGCTTGCAGCACGGCGCCGATCCTGTTGTGTGATACGGAGAGGTCGCGCTGCCATTGGGTATTTCCGGGATCGGCCTTGGCAAGATGCTCCCTGATGGCGAGCGAGGCGCGGTATCTCTCCAGCGCCCCCGGCAGATTGACCTGGGCCTGTAACACGTCGCCGATGCTAATGTGCGACACGGAGAGGTCGCTTTGCCAGCCAGCATTGCTCGGATCGGTTTTGGCGAGGCGCTCTCTGACGGCGAAGGAGGCTCGATAGGCGTCGAGCGCCGCCGGCAGGTTCCCCTGGGCCTGCAGCGCGGTGCCGATGAGTTCGTGTGACACGGAGAGGTCGCGCTGCCATTGGGCATTGCCGGGGTCGGATTTGGCGATAGGCTCGGCAAAGGCAGTCGCCGCCTGGTAATGGCGCAGGGCATCCGGCAGGCTGCCCTGCGCCCGGGCGATGTTGCCAAGCCCCACCATCGCCCAGTAGCGCTGCCGCGGGTCGTTGGTCGCAGCCGCCCTTGCCTCGGCCTGCTCGAAGGCAGCCTTGGCCTCGCCGGTGCGGCCCGCGTCAGTCGCTGCGCGCGCGTAGTCGTTCCAGGTCTCGGCATTGGATGGGTCGAGACGCGTCGCGCGCTGGAAATACGCCACCGCCCTGGCCACGTCCGACCCGCGCGCCAGCACCGCAAGGTCGCGTGCGCTCAGCGCGGCTGACTGGCGCCGATCGGCTGCCACCCGCTCCGCCTCGGCAATGGCCTTCTCATCGGCATCGAGCGCTTGGTCGAGCTTGGCCTGCCCGCCCGCCACGTCACCGACGTTGATCAGCCGGCGTGCCTCCTGACGCAGCGGATCGGTACTGGTGCCCATGCGCGCCAGCGTCTCTTGCAGCTCCGCCACGCGCTTGCCCCGCTCCTCCGCCGTGTAGGCCTTGCCGCGCGTGTTCTCCTCCTCGGCCAAAATATTGCGCACGCCGGAGGCATCCACCGCCAGCCGCTCGTTCTCCTTGGCCAGTGCCGCCATCCGTGCATCGCCCACGCAGCCCCGGCCGGCAAGGCAATCGTCGGGGGCCTCACCACCCACCACCCGCCCGGGGATCTGCAGGAACCCGTCCTCCTGCTTCTGGGCCGCCTCGTACGTGGCCCGCGCCACCTCGTTCAGCACCTGGTCGAAGTAGACCGACGGGTTGGCCTCCAGCCCGGCAAACAGGGCGGCAGCGAACGGCGAATGCTGCCCCGGCAGGCCGTCGAGCGAAGTCTGCCCGAACTGCGTTGAGGTGACGAGCAGCAGGCCGCGCATGGCGCCAGCCTCGATGCGCGTGAACGACAGCTTCTTGCCCTTGAGCCCGGGGCACTCCTCGTCGAGCGGGTTGTCGCGGCAGGCATCAAGGACGATGAGCTTGTGGCGCGCCGGCTCCGTCGCCGCCATGATGCGCTCGACCGGCACACCATTGGCGATGGCGCCCGTTGCGCAGTCGATGTCTGCATCGGTGGGGGTGAGCATGTTGCCCTCCGGCGTCGCGACGCCGTGGCCGGCGAAGAAGACGAGGGCGAGGTCGGCGCCAGCGGCGCGCTGCTCCAACTCACCGAGCGCCGTCAGGAAGCGGGCGCGGTCGAGGTTGAGGCAGCCGGGCGTGGCGCCGTCGCAAACGATCACCTCGAAGCCGTGCTTGGAAAGCAGCGCCGCCATTTGGCGCGCATCGGGCACGGGATTGTCGAGCGAGACGATCCTACTGTAGGTATTCTGCCCGATTACCAGGGCCACGCGCCTCGGCGATTGGGTGGGCGCATGAGTGGGCGCCTGACTGGGTGATTGAGCCGCAGCCGGCGCCGCGGCGAACAACAACATGGCCGTCGCCGAGAGAATGAAGAGCCGCACGAGAAAACCCTGACGATTAGTAATCCCCATGACCCTGCAGAATGAATGGGGCGGAATTTCGCGGGGGTCACGTGTTACCCGCATGGGGAGCAGCAGCCACACAGCCGCCGAAGAGGTCCGGAATGGGTCGACAGACCGCCCCTCGCCCACCGCGGCTCGAGACGGCTTAACCGCCCCGCTAACCTGCCGATAGGTCGCTGCTTGGCGTTCTCGATTTCACTGGTAGCGCGCATCCCCGACACCGAGACACTCCTTGATCTGATCCGATCGGTTGCAGCTCCGGCGGGCACCAGCAACAATGACTTGTCGGCCACACCAGCGATCATTCGGTCGATGCATCGGGATCATCCTCGAATTCGAGAAAACCAAGCCGGAACGTCATGCGCGGGAGCACTGGCGAGGAGGAAAGACGATTACTCGGGCCAGCTGCCGCGCGGGCACCCTCCGCGCCCGCTGGCGCAATCACCTTGATGGCTGGAGTGTGTGAAACCACCGTCAGATGGACCAGCCCTGCGCCGATGATTGCGGCGGGCACCGCCAGCATCGCCTGACTGAACAGTCTCTTTGCAGACGTTCGCATCGTCATAGCCCTGTGATCTCTTGTGGGTGGTGAGTGGTTCTTGGGATCGCTGAAACTTCAACCGCGGCTGGACCTCCTTACGTACGTGATGCATGACATGATGCTGCGATGCGTCGGTGCGGCGGCTTTCCATGGGTCGCTGTGGGCGCGACCGCGCACAAGGCTCAGAGGATGCACTGCCGTGGAAGCCACAGGGATGCCTCCAGGTCCGCCGGCGATGTCAGGCCTGGCAGCCCGCTTTGCGGAAGCCAGCAAGCTGAGCCACACAGTCGGGGAGCCGGCATGCGCACCCTCCTGCCAACCCTTCGACGCACTGTAGAGAGATGCTAGCGGAGCGGCGTCCACCAATCGGATGACAGCGACCCGTTGAGCAAACGATTCGATTGCTCCTGCAGGAATGCGGTCAAGGCTGGCAGGTTCGCAGCCGAACCGCTCGGCCTAGCGCGGCCCATCTCGAAGGGGAGCTTGCGCATCGACAATCACGCTGCCATTCGCGCAGCGCAACCGGATCGATGAAACGGAGCTAATCCTTGCCGGACATGCGACACGACGGCCCGCAAGTATGCCTGCGAGGCAGCGCCGAGTTTGCCTCCTCCTCGCCTTAGCCAGGCGAGCGAGCGCCTTGGCTTGGAACGATCATGACATCACAGGGCACCTCGCCGAGGAGCGCCGAGGCAACGCTGCCGAGCAGGACGCTGAACAGCCCCGTATGTCCGTGCCTCCCAGCAAATACAAGATCGGCTTCCGTCTGCGCGGCATACTCAGCGATGCGGAGTGCCGCGTCGCCATAGCCGACCTCAATGTTGAGACTGTCGGCCGATGTTGCCAAGTGGCAGGATGCGAATGCTCTCGTCTCATTCAGCGCGTTCGCACGCGCGTCGGCATCATAAGCTGCCTTGTCATCGACTAGGCCCCTGTAGGGCATGTCGAACGCGTGGTAGAGCGTGATTTGCGACGGCTGAAACAAGGCCATTGCGGTTTCCAAAGCCGCAACCGAGGCATCAGACATATCGGTGGCAACGATGATCCTCCCATAGGGCGTTCGCCCACGCTTCTTCACCACAAGAACCGGCGCCCTGGCGCGCGCAACAAGCGTTGCAGTTGTGGTGCCCAGAAGGAGCTGCCCGAGGGGACCGATGCCGGCGGTGCCGGCAACAATGAGGTCGGCACCCTCCTGCTGCGCAGTTTCCAGAATCACGGTGGGCGCACTGCCTTCGCCAATCACGACCCTCGGCGTGACATCGCCGGCGTTGCTGACTTCAGCCTGCAACAGGCGATAGGCCCTGTGCCGAGCAATCTGGGCAGCCGGCTCTCGCCCATCCTCGCTCGGGATCTCGGCAACATCAACCGCGTGTACGAAGGTCAGCTTCGCCCCCCAGTCCCGCGCCAGACCAACAGCGCGGTCCTGTGCGCGGTCGGTGCGGGGGGCCAAGTCAGTCGCCAGCACAATGCAATTGGGGGCTGACATGTTCGGGTTCCGGGCAGTCGACCCACCACAGGTCGTCTAGCCAGATTACATAGTCTCTCCGCAGGCCGCGGATCGGAGCGGGCGATGTCAACTCTAAGTTAACCACCCTCTTGGCCCGGCTCCTTACGCCGGCGAGCGAGGTCTGTCCTCCGGAGTCCCATGGGCATTTGGACAACCGCATAGTCTCTCTTGACGCGGGTGTCGTCCGCCTTGCGCTGAGGGGTTGCCCCAATATCGCGCAAGGTCGGCCACCGCGTACTGTCCTCGCTTCGCAAACTCAGAGAGGACCCGAATGCCCAAGCTCCTGCTTCTGACCGCGGGGATGGCAGCGCTGCTGTCGGCCGTGACGATGCTAACGCCGCGGGCCCAGGCAACCATGTCGATGACGCCGGCAGGCACCCAGATCGCCATCGACAACGCGACTCTCGTCGAGCAAGCCCGCATGGTTTGCACACACCGGCGCGTTTGCCACCAAGGCGCGGGCTGCGCATGGAGGAAGGTCTGCAAACGCTGGTAGATCGGCCCAAGGCTGAGGCCCTGACGCCATACGCAAGCTCGACCCAGAGTCCGTCCGGTCCGCGGCTGTCCGGTTGCCTCCCGCTGGAGGTTGTCGGATTGATCGGGGACGGGGGCGACCGTCGCTCTCGCTGGCCGAGACGGCATCGTGCCCGTGGTTGTGCACACCAGGGTTCGATGCCGGTTGGGTGTTGTACGCGCTGTTGGACCATGCCAAGGACCTGGTGGCGCCCACGCCCTTGCCGGCTCTCCGGGGG
>JAFMSC010000293.1 GCA_017353825.1 Hyphomicrobiaceae bacterium
CCGTGGCTAGGAGCCATGCGAGCCAAAGGCTAACAAGGCTCCGAACCGGGGGTCCGGTGGTTCCAACCCCCTTTGTCGAGGTCTTGGTATTTGCTGAGGCCGACGCCCAGCGGCCTGTAACCGATGTTGAGTGGGCTGAGCGCACACCCTTAGCGGCCGTTATCGGCATTGAGGCGGGACCCAAAGTGACTGAATACGACGAGCTTGCACGCGCGGGGGGTCGGAGCGTTCAACACCAACTTCGCGCCGAGCGCGGAAGCCCGCAGCGCCTACCTTGGGGCGAGACATAACTGGTTCGCCGTCTTCCCGCGCGGCATGGCCCTGGAGCGCACAACGGGTGATCACGGCGCTTTCAGCCTCTTGCCAGCCTCCCCCTGCGGCTCGGATTGGGGCATGGACGCGAAGCGCAAAATTCTGTGCCCTTGCGGCTCTGGCCAGCGCCGGCGAAGGTCCACATAATGCTTGCTGATTCGTAAACGCACAGTAGGGCCCTGTGCATTTGGCGCGTTGCATGAGCCAGGCAGCGGGGCAGAAACGCGGGGTCGATCGGCTTTCATGTGGGTGGCAGGCGCCAATGCCAGCCTGGGCAGGCCGCGCGTGGAGCTGGCATTGCTTTTGCTCGCCAGCTCGCTGGTGGTCCTTGCGCTCGGCATTGCGGTGACGCACGGGCATTCCCTGGCGCCGCCGGAGTGGCAAGCGGCGCTGGTGCTCGTGCTCAGTGCCGCCGCGGGGGGCACGCTGCTGGCCGCGGCTATGAGTATCATGTCCACGCTGCGGCGCGACGGCCGCGCAGCCCGGCCGCGCGATGAGATCGCCGAGCTGCGCAAGAACCTGCTCACCGCCGAGGCCATCATCAAGGCCGAGCCGCAGGTCTTGGTGCTGTGGGAGCAGAGCCAACGCGTGCGCGTGGTGGTGCACACGCTGGGCGGCATCCCCGGCCTGCCGGTGCGGCACGCCGACCTCCTGAAGTTTGGCGCCTGGCTCGATGCCGGCTCCACGCCCGCGCTCAAGGAGGGGCTCGACGCCCTGTTCGCCGACGGCCGCCCGTTCAGCCAGCTGCTCAAAACCTCCGCGAACGGCTACGTCGAGGCCGACGGGCGCGCCACGGGCGGCCGCGCCATTCTGCGGCTGCGCGAGGTCACCGGGCGCAAGCGCGATCTCTCCCGCATCCTCGACCAGTACCGCGCGCTGGCACGCTCCACGCAGTCCGGCCGCGCGCTCCTCGATGCCTTGCCGATGCCGGTGTGGTTCCGCCGCGACGACGGCCGCATCGAGTGGGTCAACGAGGCCTACGTACGTGCCGTGGAGGCCGGCACCGACGCCGAGGTGATCGAGCGCCAGATCGAGCTCCTGGAAACGCGCCAGCGCCAGCGCGTCGCGCGCGCGCTGACCAAGGGCACGCCCTACCGCGAGCGCGCGCACATCATCTCGGGCGGCATGCGCAAGGCCCACGACGTGGTGGTGCTGCCCCTCGACGGCGGCACGGCCGGCGCGGCAATCGACGTGGCCGCGATCGAGACCGCCCAGGGCGAGCTTTCCCGCCACGTCGCCGCCTACGAGCGCACGCTCGACCGCGTGGCCACGGCGGTGGCCATCTTCGGCCCCGACCAGCGCCTCGCCTTCTTCAACGAGGCCTATCGCAAGCTGTGGTCGCTGGACGCTGACTGGCTGGAGACGAAGCCCACCGATTCCCAGATCCTGGACCGCCTCCGCGAGCTGTCGCGCCTGCCCGAGGTGGAGGTCAACTACCGCGACTGGAAGGCCAAGATCCTGGCGGGCTATAAGACCGGGTCGGAATACGAGGACTGGTGGCACCTGCTCGACGGGCGCACCATCCACGTCACCTCCGCGCAGCGTCCCGACGGCGGCCTCACCTATCTCTACGACGATGTGACGGAGCGCTTCGCCCTGGAAAGCCGCTACAATGCGCTGATCGATGCGCAGCGCGAGACCCTTGACGGCCTCAAGGAAGGCGTGGCGGTATTCGAGCCCGACGGCCGACTCAAGCTGCACAATGCGGCGCTGGCGCAGATCTGGCGGCTGTCGCGCTCGACCCTCAACGAGGGCCCGCACATCGACGAGATCATCGCCCAGTGCCGCCAGCAGTACGACGACCGCAGCACGTGGGCGCGCATCGGCAACCTGGTCACCGCCATCTCCGACCGCCGCCAGGGCATCCAGGGCCAGATGACGCGGCCGGACCAGAGCGTGATCGATTTCGCGGTGGCGCCGCTGCCAGATGGCGCCACCCTCATCACCTTTGCTGACGTGACGGACTCCAAGCGCTACGAGCGCGCCCTCATCGAGCGCAACGAGGCCCTCGTGCTGGCGGACCGCCTCAAGAGCCAGTTCATGCGTCATGTCTCCTACGAGCTGCGCACTCCGCTCACCAACATCATCGGCTTCACCGAGATGCTGATGCAGCCGCCCGCCGACGAGCTCTCGGGCAAGCAGCGCGAATACCTCAACGACATCCTGGCCTCGTCCTCGACGCTGCTCGCCATCATCGATGACATCCTCGACCTCATCACCATCGACGCCGGCGCGCTGGAGCTGAAGCTGACGCCGGTGAAGGTGGCCGGAATCGTCGAATCGGCCGTGCTCGGCGTGCGCGACCGCGCCTCGCGCGAGCGCCTCAATCTCGACATCCGCATTGCCGAGGATGCCGAGGAATTCATCGCCGACGAGGCGCGTGTCCGCCAGGTGCTCTACAATCTCCTCTCCAATGCCATCGGCTTCTCCAAGCCGGGCGACACGGTCACCGTCAGCGCCTGGCGCGAAGCGGGCATGATGGCGTTCGCGGTGGAGGACCAGGGCGTGGGCATCCCCAAGGAGGAGCAACGGCGCGTGTTCGAGCGTTTCGAGAGCCGCACGCAGGGCTCCAAGCACCGCGGCGCGGGCCTGGGTCTGTCTATCGTCAAGAGCTTGGTCGAGCTGCACGGCGGCGTCATGGCGCTGGAATCGGAGCCCGGCCGCGGCACGCGCGTGACGGTTCGCTTCCCCGAGAACGGCACCCCCACCTCGGCCGCTGCGGCGGCGGACCGTGCCGCCGCAGGGGCGTGAGACACAGCGTTGCGTCGGGGCGTTGAGACACAGCGTTGAGTCGGGGCGTTGAGACGGGGCGTGAGACGGCGCGTGATTCCAGGCTTGAGCCATGCAGTGGACGCGTGAGCTTGACGAGGCGGGCTGTGTTCGGCTGGCGGAGCTGATCGCTCTCAAGATCCGTGTGGGTGACGCCATTGCGCTCAGCGGCGACCTCGGTGCCGGCAAGACCACACTGGCACGGGCCCTGATCGGCGCCTTGCTCGGCGAGGGCGCGGCCGAGGTGCCGAGCCCCACCTTCGCCCTGCAGCAGACCTACGTAACACCGCGCCTCACCGTGGCGCATTTCGACTTCTACCGCCTGTCGGGCATCGAAGAGGCACGCGAGCTGGGCTTTGAGGAAGCGCTGGAGGCCGGCGCTGTGATCGTCGAATGGCCGGAGCGAGCCGCGTCGCTGCTGCCCCACTCGCGCATCGAGGTCGTGCTGGCCGAGGCCACCGATCCCGACCGGCGCGTGGCAACCGTGCGTGGCCTTGGAGCAGCCGCAGCCCGGGTTGCCCGCCTCGCCGACGTCATGGCATTCCTCGATAGCCAGCCGGTCTGGGCGAGCGCCCGCATCGCCTATCTGCAGGGCGATGCCTCCACGCGCGGCTACGCGCGGCTTGAGCGCGGCGCCAGCACCGCGCTCATGATGGATGCGCCGCGCCAACCCGACGGGCCACCGATCCGCGACGGCAAGTCGTACGGCCAGATCGCGTGCCTCGCCGAAGACATGGTGCGGCCGTTCGTGGCCATCGGCGCGGTGCTCAGGGCCGCGGGTCTGAGCGCCCCGAACGTGCTGGCAGCCGATCTCGACGCGGGCCTTCTGCTGGTTGAGGACCTGGATGACCGCCTCTACGGTCGCGAGATCGCCGCTGGCGCGTCGCAGGCGGAACTGTGGGGCGCCGCAGTCGAGGCCCTCGTACACCTGCGCCGCGTGCCCGTGCCGGCTGAGCTCCTCCTCCCGGACGCGACCCGGCTACGGCTGCCTAGGCGCGACCGGGCGGCATTCGAAATCGAGATCGAACTGCTGCTCGACTGGCTCTGGCCCGAGGTCAAGGGCGCGCCCCCGCCGCCGACGGTGCGCGCCGAGTTCCAGGCTGTCTGGGCGCCGGTCCTCGACCGCTTGCTGGCCCTGCCGGGAGGCTGGTTCCTGCGCGACTATCACTCGCCCAACCTCGTGTGGATGCCGGAGCGAAAGGGCGTGGCGCGGGTCGGCATCCTCGACTTTCAGGATGCCCTCAACGAGCACTTCGCCTTCGACCTCGTGTCGCTCCTGCAGGACGCACGCGTCGACGTGCCGGAGACCCTGGAGCGCAAGCTCTTCGAGCTCTATTGCGCGGAGGTCGCGCTGCAGGACCCAGCCTTCGACCGCGCCGAATTCGCCTGGGCTTATGCCGCCTTCGGTGCCCAGCGCAACACCAGGCTGCTCGGGCTGTGGGCGCGCCTCTTGCGCCGGGACGGCAAGCCCAACTATCTGCAGCATTACCCGCGCACGTGGGGATATCTGTCGCGCAACTTGCGGCACGGCAAATCCGATGTCACGTTGGCCCCGCTGGCCGCGTGGTACGAGAAGCACTTCCCCCAGTCGGAGCGCAATAAAACATTGCTGCCCTGAGGGGAAGCTCGTAGGGCGGATGTGGGCAAGCCCGTGATCCGCCGAGTCGCCACCCGCAACGGCGGATGACGCCGGATCAAATCCGGGGTCGCCATCCGCCCTACGGAGGAATGGGCACGCATGCCAGCAAGACTGACGACGGCGATGGTATTGGCGGCGGGCCGCGGCAGCCGCATGGCACCAGCCAACGGCTTGCTGCCCAAGCCGCTGGTGTCGCTCGGTGGCAAGGTGCTGATCGACCACGTGCTCGACCGGCACATCGAGGCCGGTATCGCTCGCGCCGTCGTCAACGTGCACCACAAGGCGGACCTCATCGAAGAGCACCTCAAGCGGCGGCGCTCACCGCACATCGAGATCTCGGACGAGCGCGATCGGTTGCTCGACACGGGCGGCGGCGTGAAGCGCGCGCTTCCACGGCTCGGGGCCGGGCCGTTCTTGATCCACAACAGCGACTCGGTGTGGATCGAGGGCGTGGGGTCGAACCTCGGCCGCATGCTGGAGGCCTGGGACGAGGAGCGCATGGATTGTTTGCTGCTGCTGGCGCTGGCCTCGCAGAGCCTGGGCTACCAGGGACGCGGCGATTTCGCCTTCGAGGCCGGCGGACGCATTCGCCGCTGCGTGGAGCAGGAGATCGTGCCGTTCGCCTTCACCGGCGTCTCGGTGGCGCACCCGCGGCTGTTCGATGGCAGCCCCGAGGGGGTCTTCTCGCTCAACGCGGTCTGGGACAAGGCCATCGCCGCCGGACGCGCCTTCGGGCTGCGCATGGAGGGAACATGGATGCACGTTGGCACGCCAGACGCCCTGGCGCAGGCCGAGCAGCGGCTGGCGCAGACCTAGGTTGGGACAAGCGTCAGCGAACACCCAACACAACCAAGCGCATCGCGCGATCCTGTTGGGCCTCAACTTCGTTTGACCCAACCTATGCCTCGGACACCCCGTCATGACCCGCCGCGGGCACGTCTACGGCGTCGATCCGGGCCGCTCGTTCCTGGCCGCGCTGGCGGAGGCGCTGCTCGCTGGCGAACTGCCGGTCCGCGGCGGTGCACAGCCGGACG
>JAFMSC010000294.1 GCA_017353825.1 Hyphomicrobiaceae bacterium
GACCAAACGCACCGCTGGATCGTCGATCCGCTCGACGGCACCACCAACTTCCTGCACGGGGTACCGATCTTTTGCATCGCCATCGCGCTTGAGCGCGAGGGCGAGATCGTGGCCGGGCTCACCTACAATCCTATTCACGACGAGTTGTACACGGCCGAGAAAGGCCAAGGCGCCTTCCTCAACAACCGCAGGCTGCGGGTGGCCGCGCGCAAGGCGCTGGCCGACAGCCTCATCACCACCGGCATCCCCCATCGAGGCCGCCCGGAGCATGGGCGTTTTCTCGCGGAATGCAAGGGGTTAATGAGCCAGGTGGCGGGCATCCGCCGCACCGGCTCGGCGGCCCTCGACCTCGCCTGGGTGGCGGCCGGGCGCTTCGACGGCTACCTTGAGCACGGCCTGTCGCCCTGGGACATGGCCGCGGGCACCTTGCTGGTCCGCGAGGCGGGCGGCCATGTCAGCGATGCCACGGGCGGCAAACGCATGTTCGAGACCGGCGATATCGTTGCCGGCAACACTCGTGTCCACAAGGCCATGCTCGAGCTGCTGGCCGAAACGACGGAACCGAGCAAGGTTTGAGCCGGAAATCACCGGAAGCCGGAAAGTTGCCTGTTTCTGGTGCGAGTGTCGGGGCTTCAATCCCGTGGCCGGGCTCTGGTGGCATCAGCACCGACGGGACAATTCCAGAACAGCACGTTAGACGGCGATGTCGCCGTTAATGCGCCGATGAATGATTGTGGATATTAGCGAGGCCTGAGACCCCCCGAGGGGCCTGGAGAAGGACGCATGGCACGACCGCGAACGCTGGAACGCTCCGCCCCGGCGCTGCACCGGACGCTTTTGAGCCCCGGCGTATACCTTTGGCGCATGTTCGTGTTCCTGGTGCTGGTCGGCTTGGTGGTCGCGCTCCTGCACGAGCGGCTCTGGGAGGCCATGCTGCGAAACCCGGGCCTCAACTTCCTGATCTGCTTCGTTCTGACGGCCGGCATCTTCTACGCCTTTGGCCAGGTCATGCGGCTCTACCCGGAGATCCGCTGGATCAACGCCTTCCGCATTGCCGATCCCGGGCTTTCCATCTCGGCCCGGCCGGCGCTGCTCGCGCCTATGGCCACCATGCTGCGCGACCACTCCGGGTCGCTGTCGGCCACGTCCATGCGCTCGATCATGGATACCATCGCTTCGCGCCTCGACGAGGCCCGCGATACCGGTCGTTATTTGGTGGGACTGCTGGTGTTCCTCGGCCTCTTGGGCACCTTCTGGGGCCTCTTGGATACCATCTCCTCCGTCGGCCTCACGATCAGCGCCATCGACATGCGCGCCTCCGACAGCGTCACCGTGTTCGACGAGCTCAAACGCGGCCTGGCGGCCCCGCTGAAAGGCATGGGCACCGCCTTCGCCTCCTCGCTCCTCGGCCTCGGCGGCTCCCTGGTGCTGGGCTTCCTGGAGCTGCAGGCGGGCCACGCCCACAGCCGCTTCTATAACCAGCTGGAGGAGTGGCTGTCGGGCATCACCGAGCTGGCGCCGGGCGGCTCGCAAGCCAGCGACTATGCCAGCCGCCAGCTCTACGCCGCCATCCACGACATGCACCGCGCCGTGCTCGATCTCAACGAGCGGGTGAGCGCCATCCCGAGGATGGATGGCGGCGGCGCGCCGGCCGACGACGCCGTCCGCGAGCTGGCCAAGGGCGTGGACCAGCTCGTGCGCCAGATGCGCGCCGAGCAGAAGGTGGTGCGTGAGTGGGTCGATGAACAGGCCGCCCAGCAGTCCGAGGTGGCAACCGTGCTCAAAGAACTGGCGGCCGCCGTGCCGCGAAAGGGCTAGCCAATGGCGCTCTCGCGCTCACGCCGGGCCGGCGGCGGCCACGACCTGTTCTGGCCGGGCTATGTGGACGTACTCTCCACACTGCTGCTGGTGGTCACCTTCCTGCTCTCTGTGTTCATGGTGGCGCAGTTCTACGTGAGCCAGGAATCCTCGGGCAAGGACACCGTGCTGCGCCGGCTACAGCGCCAGATCGCCGAGCTCACGAGCCTGCTCAGCCTGGAAAAGGGCCAGGGCAAGAAGACCCAGGATGAACTCGCCGCCCTCCAGTCCATCGTGGCCACGCTGCGCGCCGACAACGAGCGCCTGACCGGTCTCGCCGGCCTCAGCGGTGAGAAGGATTCCCGTATCGCATCTCTCACCAAGGAACTGACCGACAAGAACCAGCTCACCAATGAGGCGCAGGCCAAGGTGGACCTGCTCAACCAGCAGCTCCTGCAGCTGCGCCGCCAGATGGCCGCCCTGCAGGAGGCGATCAACGCCTATGAAGTCAAAGACAAGGACAGCCAGCTCCGCATCGCCGACCTGGGCAACCGCCTCAACACCCTGCTCGCAAAGCAGGTGCAGGAGTTGCAGCGCTACCGCTCGGACTTTTTCGGCCGCTTGCGCGAGCTCTTGCGCGACCGTAAGGACATCCGCGTGGTCGGTGACCGATTCGTGTTCGAATCCGAGGTGCTGTTCCCGTCCGGCCAGGCCAACCTGACGGAGGAGGGCGTCGCCTCCATCGACCAGCTCGCGACGGCGATCTTGGAGCTGGAATCGTCGATCCCAGCGGAGATCGAGTGGACCTTGCAGGTGGAGGGGCACACCGACGTGCGCCCGATCAACAGCGCCCAGTTCCCGTCCAACTGGGAGCTGTCGAGCGCGCGCGCCACCACCGTGGTGAAGTACCTGATCAGCCACGGTGTCTCCCCGCGCCATCTGGTGGCGGCCGGCTACGGCGAGTTCCAGCCTCTGGAAGAGGGGACAACCGAGGACGTCCTGCGTCGCAACCGACGCATCGAGCTCAAGCTAACCAATCGTTAGGGTGCGGTCGCTGCAGCTAGCTCCGAAAGTCTAGGATATCGCGCACGACAAGCGCAGAAGGGCCCCCAACGTGCTCGACTGGTTTTTCAGAAGCAACGGCCGCAAGCGCGTGATCGATTGGCTAGGGCTCGACGCGCGCATCGACTCAGGGCTCGCCTCTGCGTGGGAGCAGGCGAAGGACCGCTACGACGCCTTCTCCACCTTCTTCGCCCGCTTCCGCCTGACGGGATGGAAGCGCGGGTTGAGCGAGCTGATCTCGGAAGCCCTGACGCTGGGCGTCGGCGGTCTCGCCGTGCTCTACATGTTGGCCATCCCGGCGCTCACCGAGTTCGATGAGAGCCGCATCACCGCCGGCAAGTACGCGGTCACCTTTGTCGACCGCAACGGCACCGAGATCGGCCGCCGTGGCATCCTGCATAACGACGCGGTCTCCCTGGAGGAGATCCCCGACCACCTGATCAAGGCGACCCTCGCCACCGAGGACCGCCGCTTCTACGACCACTTTGGCATCGACATCTTCGGCACTCTGCGCGCGCTCATGGAGAACGCGCGTGCCAACGACGTGGTGCAGGGCGGCTCGTCCATCACCCAGCAGCTCGCCAAGAACCTCTTCCTCTCCAACGAGCGCTCGCTGTCGCGCAAGATCAAGGAGGCCTTCCTCGCCCTGCTGCTCGAGGCGCGCTTCACGAAGGACCAGATCCTCAAGATGTATTTGGACCGCGCCTACCTGGGCGGCGGCGCCTTCGGCGTGGAGGCCGCATCGCAGTTCTACTTCGGCAAGTCCGTGCGCGACATCAATCTCGCAGAATCGGCGGTGCTCGCCGGCCTGTTCAAGGCGCCCACCAAGTTCGCCCCACACGTCAACCTGCCGGCCTCGCGAGCCCGCACCAACGATGTCCTCAACAACCTCGTCGAGGCTGGCTACATGAGTGCCGGGCAAGTGTACGCCGCACGCATGAATCCCGCGCACATCGTCGAACAGCGCGAGCAGCAGAGCCCTGATTGGTTCCTCGACTGGGCGTTCGAGGAGGTGCAGCGCATCGCCGAGGGCAAGGGCCAGTACGTGCTCACCGCCCGGGTTACGGTCGACCTCGACATGCAGCGCGCCGCCCAGGAGGCGATCGTCAACACGCTGCGCGTGACCGGCGTGCACCGCGGCAACCCGTTCTCGGGCGCCATGGTGGCCATGGACCCGGACGGCGCGGTACGCGCCATGGTCGGCGGCATCGACTACGGCGAGAGCCAGTTCAACCGCGCCACCCATGCGCGCCGGCAGCCGGGTTCGTCCTTCAAGCTCTACGTCTACGCCACCGCCCTGGAGAACGGCTACACGCCGCGCACGATCGTGCGCGACGCCTCCGGCAGCTGCGGAAACTGGTCGCCCAGGAACTACTCGGGCGGCGGCGGCTCCGGTCGTGCGCTGCCACTGGTCGATGCGTTTAAGGTGTCGCTCAACACCACCGCCGCCGATCTCTCCTTCAAGGTCGGCCGCGACAAGGTGCTGGAGATGACGCAGCGCCTCGGGGTCCAGGGGGTGAGGCGAACCTGTTCGATGGCGCTGGGCGATACCGGCATCACCGTGCTGCAGCACACCGCCGCCTACGCCACCTTCGCCAACGGTGGCCGGCTCACCCGTCCCTACGCCATCCTTGAGCTCACCAACTCCAAGGGCGAGGTGATCTACTCGCACGATCGCGACGAGCCCGAAGCGCCCCGCGTCATCGCCCACAAGGTGGTGGAGATGATGAACCAAATGATGCTGGCGGTCGTTACCGAGGGCACCGGGCGGCATGCCCAGCTGGACTTCACGCATGCCGTTGGCAAGACCGGCACCAGTTCCGGCTGGCGCGACGCCTGGTTTATCGGCTTCACCGGTGCGCTGGTGGCCGGCGTGTGGGTTGGCCACGACGATTTCCGCCCCATGTGGCTGGGCGGCCAGGGCGTCACCGGCGGCAGCCTGCCTACGCAAGCGTGGCACGCCTTCATGTCGGTGGTGCACACCAACAGGAACATCCCGACCATCACAGGGTTGCAGCCGCATCCCGCCCAGATCGCCGAACAGCAGCGATTGGCCGAGCTCAAGCGCACCGACCCCTCGCTGGCGCAGGCGCAGATGGCACACGCGACCCAGAAGAAGTCGAGCATCATGGCCGACCAAACCCGCGAGTCTTTGCGGCGCCTGGCGGACAACATGCGGCGGGCCGCCAATCCGACGCCCATGCCGGTGAGCACGCTGCCTCCTGCGACGCCGCCGCCTGAGGCCTCGCAAAAGGCGGGTGAGCCCGCGGCCCGCCCGCAGTGACGCCACGGTGCGTGTTGGGGAAAGGCGTTCCCTTGAGGTTCAAAAGGGCCCTCGTCAATGTTGCCGTGTTCGTTGCCATCGTGCTGGGCGGCGGGCTCGGCTCGGCCTGGTATATGATCGAGGCCGGCTCGCGCCTGTCCACGCGCACGGTCGGGCCCTGGGTGACGTGGGCGACCGCCGGACGGCCCGACGCCGATCCCTATACCCGCGCCCACATCGCACGCAATTCCACGCTCCCGCTCTCCACCACCGCGGAATTGTCGTTCAGGGCCAAGACCGACAGCCGGGGCGCGCGGCTCACCTCGAGCTGCGACTATGCCGTGGTGATGGACGAGTTCGATCCCGCATGTGGGAGCTTGCCGCCTTCGACCTGGAAGGCCGCCTCATCGCCAATGCCGCCGACCGCCACGCCTTCAACGCCAGCACCGCCATGCGCGAACTGGACGGCCGTACCGTGATCACACTGGCGCGAGACGCCCGGCCCGGCAACTGGCTGCCCAGTGGCCGCGGGAGCCGGGTCGTCCTCATTCTGACCGTGCAGGATTCCACCTGGGGCAGCAC
Source organism: Hyphomicrobiaceae bacterium (assembly GCA_017353825.1). Taxonomy (GTDB): domain Bacteria; phylum Pseudomonadota; class Alphaproteobacteria; order Rhizobiales; family Hyphomicrobiaceae; genus AWTP1-13. The sequence goes on from JAFMSC010000294.1 coordinate 5,705, forward strand.
CGTCCACGACGG
>JAFMSC010000295.1 GCA_017353825.1 Hyphomicrobiaceae bacterium
TCGTGCGCCTGGTTGGCCGCCTCCGCGATCAGGGCCGCGACCGCCAGCGTCAGCATCATCAGTGTCATGCCCTGGGTGTGCAGAATCAGGGCTCCGGTGACGAGACCAAGGACACCCGCCGCCACGGTCGCGAGCAACAGGCCCGTCAACGGCTCGTTGGTGAGGTGGACCGCTGAAAGGCCGGCCGCATAGGCGCCGACGCCGTAGAAGGCGGCGTGGCCGAGCGAGATAATCCCGGCATACCCCAGCGCAATCTCCAGCGAGCGCGCAAGCAAGACCATGATCAGCACGTTGGTACCGAGGCTGAGGTAACTGGGCGCGGCGACGTAGAAGCCGACGATGAGCAGCCAAGGCAGCGCGTGCAGCAACAAACGCCAATGGTGAATGGCGTGGGGCGAACGGTGGACTTTCGCCATTCGCCAATGACCACTCGCCATTCGCCGCTCGCGCCTCATGCTCATGCCGCCGACCTTGCGGGCATCAGGCCGGCCGGCTTCCAGAGCAGCAGAGCCAGCACCAGGCCGTAGAACACGTAGGGCGCCAGGCCGGGGATCAGATACTTGCCGGCAGTCTCAATGACGCCCAGCACCAGGGCAGCCGCGAACGAGCCCTTGAAGTTGCCCAATCCCCCCACCCCGACGACCACCAGGAACAGCACCAGGTAGCGCAGGGCGTAATAGGGATCGAGAGGCAGCAGCTGCGCACCGATCACCGCACCGAACGCTGCCAGCGCACAGCCGCTGGCGAAGGTGAGTGTGAACAGGAGGTTGACATTGACGCCGACCGCTTGGCTCATCCTGGGATGATCGACGGCGGCGCGCAGGCGCGCACCGATGAGCGTGCCGTCCACGGCCAGCCACAGCAGGGCCATCAGCGCCAGGCCGACGGCAATCAGGAACAGGCGATACGCTGGATAGGCGCGAAAGCCGAGGTCCACGAGCCCATCGAGCGCGGGCGGAATGGGCAGGCGCTGCATGCCGCTCCCGAACAGGCTCGTCAGCGTCGCGATCGCCACGAAGGTAAAGCCGAACGTCATCAGCGACTGGGGCAACTCGCCCTTGCGATAGAGCGGGCGGTAGATGGTGAGCTCCACCAGGGCGCCCAGCACCGCCACCCCAACCACCGCGAGCGCCGTTGCCGCCGCGAACGGCAGCCCCTTCGCCATCAGGACCGAGGCCGTGTAGCCGCCGACCATGGCGAAGGCGCCGTGCGCCAGGTTGACAACGCGCATCAGCCCCATGGTGACCGTGAGGCCCACGGAGATGATGAACAACACCATGCCATAGGCGATGCCGTCGAGCAGGATGGTGAGGAAGGCCATGATTCTTGTGTCGAAAGTCGACTGCCGAAATACCGCGGCGCATCATTGCGGGTTCTTGATCGCCCAGGGATCGCGCACCATCGGGAAGGTGGCGATATTGATGTTGACGAGCTTGCCGTCGTGCTCCTCCACCCGGCGCAGATAGACGTTCTGGATCATGTTGCCGTCCTTGGGGTCGATCTGCATCGGCCCGCGCGGGCTGTCGAAGGCAAGCCCCTTCCACAGGCTCACGGCCTCATCGGCTGTGACCTTGGGGCCGAACTTGGCAACGGCGCGGTAGATGAGCTCCATGCCGTCATAAGCCTGGACCGAGGCGAGATCGGGCACCGTGTTGGGCCCGAACATGGCGACAAGGTCCTTGCGCAGCGCCACGTTCAGCGGGTTGTCGACGGTCTCGGTGTAGTGGAACGACGACACCACCCCGAGAGCCCCCTTGCCGATCTGCGGCAGGTCGATCTCCATGGTCTCGGATGTACACAGGAGCCTGATGCCGGCCGGCTTCAGGCGCGCGGACCAGGTGTTGACCATGCCGACAGTCGGCGGCCCGCCTGGCCCGAAGATGTAGAGCGCGTCCGGCTTGAGCTGCAGGATGCGCTCGAAGAACGGCGAAAAGTCCGTCGTCGCCAGCGGAATGTGGATTGACTCGATGATCTCGCCGCCGCCCTCCTTGAACTTCTGGATGAACGCGGTTTCGGAATCGTAGCCGGGCGTGTAGTCGGAGACGGCGGTGACCACCCTCCTGATGCCCTGCTCCAGGCCCCAGGCGGCGATCGGCTCGGCGACCTCGGGCAGCGTGTGGCTGACGCGCACCGCGTAGGAAAACTTCCGGATGATGGCTGCCGTCGGTGTATTGAGCATGACCAAGGGGATCTTGGCCTCGTTCACGAGATCGGAGACCGCCACGACATTGGGTGTGAAGGTGTAGCCGGCGAGAATATTCACCCGGTCACGCGTGATGAGCTGCTGGGTGATCTGCTTGGAGCGGACGGGATCCGGCCCGCCCTCATCGCGGTAGATGACCTCGATATCGTTGCCGTTGACGCTCTTTCCATGCTGCTTCTGGTAGACCTCGATCGCCTGCTGGAACTGCTGTCCCCAGCGCGCGAACGGCCCAGAGAACGTGCCAATGACCCCGACCTTCACGGTGTCGGCGGACGCGGCCGTCGTTGCCATCACGCCGGCCAGCACGCCCACGGTCGCGCGCACCCATGCCGCCGCCATTGCCCTTGGTGATTTCAAAGCCAGACCTCCCCAGCATATGATTTTGTTCGTTGAGGTGGTGTAGCGCGAAGCGCGACGTTTTCCAATGCTTGCCTCGCGGGGCAGCTCTGGCACTCAGGACGAGCGAGTAGCGAATAGTGAGTGGCAAATCGCGACGAGCGAAAAGACAGTGGGGAACACCGGGCAGCGCCACTATTCGCTAATCGTTCCTCGCGGTTCCCTTCCCCTCGGGGAGCGCGGCGGCTCGCGCTCTTGACTCGGCATCGCGCGACGCTTGAATGAAAGCCTGAAACCGGGCGCACAGCCTGGCGCCTGCCAGGAAGGAAGCAGACCGCGCGGCTATGAAGAGCGAGACCTTGTTCGACGTGCGTGGCCTCTCGGTGCTCGTGACGGGCGCGGCGAGCGGCATCGGTTTTGGCTATGCCGAGGTGATGGCCGCCAACGGTGCGCATGTTATGCTCACCGATGCCGATGCCGCCAGGCTCGACGCTGCGGTCGCCGATCTCCGCGCACGTGGTGGGGGCGCCGCCGAGCGCGTAACCAATAGCGTCGCCGACGTGACGCGCCCAGAGACGCTCAACACCGCCGTTGCCGCGGTGTTGGCGCGCCGCGGCCGGCTCGACGTGCTGTTTGCCAACGCCGGCATCAGCGCTGGCCCCGGATTCATGAGCGCCGGCGGCACGCGCGAGGAGGCATCCGCCTTCGAGCGCCTGTCGCTTGAGACCTTCGATCGCGCGTTGGCCGTCAACCTCCGCGGTGCCTTGGTCACGATGCAGGCCGCGGTGCCGGCAATGAAGCGGCAGGGGAGCGGGCGCATCATCGTCACCACCACGATCTCGCTGACGCGCACAGAGCCTCATGTCAGCACACTCTACGTCACCTCCAAGGCGGCGCTTGGCCAGCTCGTGCGCCAAGCCGCCCTCGAGCTGGCGGCCTACGGCATCCTGGTCAACGGCATCGCGCCCGGCCCGACCATCACCAACATCGGCAACGGCCGCCTGCAGGATGCGGCGGCGCGCGAGCCGTTCGAGCGCCTCAACCCCTTGCACCGCCTCGCCACGCCGGCCGATCTCTATGGCGCCGCGTTGTTCCTCGCTTCGCCCGCCTCCGCCTACGTGACCGGCGCGCAGGTCGTTGTCGATGGTGGGGCGTGTCTGGGCAGCACCCACTGATGCGCCGGGAGAGCATGTGACGCCGCACGAGGCGGGGTCGCGACGGGTCATTCAACTTGAAATGGACTGGGCGCCAACACACAAGGAATGGGTTCAGCGCGTTGCTTTGATGGCTCCCGCAATCAGATCGCGACGGGCGATGCTTGCGCCTCGTTGCAGGTTGGGGCTCGGTGCGGCATGCTGCCCACATGATTGTGCTCTTCACGGACTTCGGCTTGCACGGTCCCTACACGGGCCAGATGAAGGCGGTGCTGCAGCAGAGGACGCCCGGCACGCCGGTGACCGACCTGTTTGCCGATGCGCCGATCGGCAACCCGCGGGCTTCGGCCTACCTGCTGGCGGCCTATGCGGTTTGGTATCCGGCGGGCACCGTGTTTCTCGCCGTGGTTGATCCGGGGGTCGGCAGCACGCGGCCGGCGGTCATCGTCAAGGCCGACGGCCGCTGGTACGTGGGGCCCGGCAATGGCCTGTTCGAGCTCGTTCAGCGTCGTGCAGGAAAGGCCCTGAGCTGGGATATTACCTGGACGCCCGAGCGCTTGTCAGCGAGCTTTCACGGGCGCGACCTGTTTGCCCCCGTTGCCGCCATGTTGGCGCGCGGCGACCCGGCGCCCGGGCGCCTGCGCACGGACGAGGCCGATCGGCGAACGGATTGGCCGGATGACCTCGGAGAGGTGGTCTACATCGATCATTTCGGCAACGCCATCACCGGGCTGCGTGCGGCCACCCTGTCATCTGATGCCAGGCTGGCGGCGGCAAATCGGGTGCTGGAGCGCGCTGCAACGTTCAGCGACCTGCCGCCGGGCACGGCCTTCTGGTATGAAAACGCCAACGGCCTCGCCGAGATCGCGGTCAACCAGGGGCGTGCCGACCTTGATCTCGGCCTTGGCATCGGAAGCCCAGTCGAGGTCGGTCCTTGATCGAAGGTCGGAACTGACCCAAACTCTAACGCCCAAACTCTAACGTATGAATCGCTGGTGGCTTGCTTACCGTCCCGATCGGAAGGCCTATCTGCGATGCCTCGCATCGCCCGGGTGCATCGGCTCAAGCATGCCCGCGGCGCCGACGCGGCGATATCGATTCCTGAGTGACAGAGGAACATCCGCAGCGTCGCTTGCCGCGTGCCTCGGGATTGCTCTTATAGCCTCGCCGCTGGCAGCGGAGGAAACCATGACCCTGCGCCTGAACTCGCCGGCATTTGGAGACGGCACGCCGATCCCGGCAAAATACACCTGTGAGGGCGAGGACACATCGCCCCCTCTGACGTGGTCCGGCGTCCCCGACGGCACCAAGAGCCTGGTTCTCATCGTCGACGATCCGGATGCCCCCGATCCCAAGGCGCCCAAGATGATCTGGACGCACTGGGTGGTCTACAACTTGCCCGCCTCTACCACCGGCCTTGCCGAGGGCGCGATGGTCTTGCCCAAGGAGGCAAAGATCGGCCTCAACGACTGGAAGCGGCCCGCATACGGCGGTCCGTGTCCACCCATCGGTCGGCACCGGTATTTTCATAAGCTTTATGCACTTAATGTTATGCTCACGGACCTCGACCAAGCGACCAAGGCCAAGCTCGAAGGAGCGATGAAGGGCCACATTCTCGCCGAGGCGCAGTTGGTCGGCACGTATCAGAAGCGCAAGTGAGCAGAAACGTAAGCGTGCTTTGCACCGCAGGCGGCGGCGAGCTTGCCAACCGACACAAGCTTGTCACTTGACGATTGGCAGCGCCATTGGCCTCGGCTGGACACATTCTGACGTTCGCCCCACCCGGGAAGGACCGCGTCCGGTCGAACGTCCATGTTGCGCGATCGAACCCCGCGGCCCCCGTCGCGGGTCGGCCACGCCTCGTGCGACGTTCCGGTGCCCAAAGGGCTTGTGCAACGCCAGGCGCATGCGGACCAACACCCCGCCTCCGAGCTGCCGCAGACTTACGGCGCACCGGCCCATGTGGCGGGCCCATGTGGCGGGCCCATGTGGCGGGCCCATGTGGCGGGCCCATGTGGGG
>JAFMSC010000617.1 GCA_017353825.1 Hyphomicrobiaceae bacterium
GCGCTGCACGGCTCCGCCAAGGTGGCGCTCGACACCATCGCCCGCCTCATCACGCGGCGCACCGAGCCGGTGGTGAAGCTGCATTGACGGGAAGGGGTCAGACCCCCAGGACGTCGGGAGCGTCGGCAGACGTGGGGAGGAGACGGAGGGTGCGGGCACCGGCAAGCTCGGTGCCCGCGGCGTCCCCGCCGCCAGCAACGCCGATGTTCACGCCATCGGCAAGCGGACGAGGGACTTGGCCAGGCCCATCGAGGCGCTGCGTCCTCTGAGCTGCCGGCGGGGGGCACTCTCTTCCGAGCAGGCACCTGCCGATTGGGTGCGGGGGTGCCGCCCAGGCTCAGCAACCTTTCTCCGTTGCAGTTTGTGACCGCCTGCCGCCACATTGGGCGGGCTTGTTGGTAGCAAGATGCGCGCACCAACCCGTGAGACGGTGAAGGCACGCTTGCTCGTCGCTTGCCAATCGGGAGGACTGTGGCCATGCCTGAGACTGCCAGCGCCAAGCCGGAAGAGGTAGGCCTGTGTTCGCGGCGGCTTGGCCGCCTCGAAGCCTGGATGCAACAACAGGTGGCCGGCGGGCGGCTCGCCGGCATCGAGGTGATGATCGACCGGCGCGGGCACACCGCCTTCCACCGCTGCCACGGCAAGCGCGATCTTGCCCGCAACGCCGACGCCACGCCCGATACCATCTACCGCATCTACTCCATGACCAAGCCGCTTACGGCCGTGGCGGCGATGATGCTCTACGAGGAGGGTCGGTTCCAGCTCGACGACCCGATCACCCGCTTCCTGCCCGAGTTCGCCGGCCAGCGCGTATTCACCGGCGGCGGCTATGGCGCGGTGATGACCGAGCCCGCCGTGCGAGACATGACGTTCCGCGACCTCCTCACCCACACCGGCGGGCTCACCTACGGGTTCATGCAGGCGACACCGGTCGATGCCATGTACCGCGCGCAGAAGCTCGAGCTGCCGGGCGCGGCCGATCCGCTGGGCGAGATCGTTGCGCGCCTCGCCAAGGTGCCGCTGATCGCGCAGCCGGGCAAGGAATGGAACTACTCCATCGCCAGCGACGTGCTGGGCCACCTGATTGCTGTCATCTCCGGCCGGCCATTCGACCAATTCCTGAGCGAGCGCGTGCTGCGCCCGCTCGGCATGGAGGATACGGAGTTCTTCGTACCTTCCGGCAAGGTCGGCCGCTTTGCCGCCAACTACGAGCGTGGCCCCGACGGCCGGCCGCGGCTCATTGACGACCCCGAAACGAGCCGTTTCCTTGCGCCGCCCGCGGCGCCATCGGGCGGCGGCGGCCTGGTCGGCACCGCACGCGACTACATGCGCTTCTGCCGGATGCTGCTCAGGCGCGGCACGCATGGACCGGAGCGGCTGCTCGGGCGCAAGACGGTTGAGCTCATGACCATGAACCATCTCGACGGCGACATGGCCGCCATGGGCCAGCCGCGCTTTGCCGAGTCCAACTACCACGGCATCGGCTTCGGCCTTGGCTTCTCCGTCACGCTCGATCCCGCCAGGGCCCAGCTTCTCGGATCGCCGGGTGAGTATGCCTGGGGTGGCATGGCCTCCACGGCTTTCTGGATCGATCCCCAGGAGGACATGGCGGTCGTCATGATGACCCAGCTCACGCCCTCCTCCACCTACCCGGTCCGCCGCGAGTTGCGCGTGCTCGCCTACCAGGCGATCGTGGATTGAGAACGCGCGTCGACGCTGCGCCGATCGGGCTTGGCCCAACTTGGCTCCGGTTAACATGAAAGACCGGGTTGTTGGGCACGAAGGGATCGTGCCGGCCGCCCT
>JAFMSC010000044.1 GCA_017353825.1 Hyphomicrobiaceae bacterium
GCGCCTATCAGTTCAAGCGCGACCTGAAGCCCGAGGTCACCCTCAAGCTCAAGGACTTCTCCGACACCCACGGCTCGCCCGCCGAGCGCTTCTATAACCTGTTGTGCATTGCCTTCGGCGCCAATCCGGACCTGTTTGCCGATATCGTCACCAAGGGCTACCTGCCGGTCGAGCGCGCCATCGGTTGCGAGGACGAGTACCGGCAGCTGGCACTCGCCTTCAACAGCTTGATCGGCCCGCACATCGACGCCAACTTGGCCAAGGAAGTGATGGCCAAGAGCTGGCTGCCCGACGGCGCCGTCAAACCACCTCGCCGCCCCGAACCAGACCCTCGGTGAGCCAGGGCGGCGCTCTTGCGGCCAAGAAGCTGGCGCTCATTGGAGGGGCGATGCAGCTGAGCCGAACGTTTCCCGATCTGATCCGCGGGGGGGTGTGGGCGTCGAACGTCCCGGTCACCCGAATCGGATGGGCAGACGGCGGGGGCCGCGCACCGTGCCCTTCGACCATGTCACGGGCCCCGCGAGGCCGAACTCGGGCACGCGCCTCAGCAGCTCCTCCAGCGCCACCGCCAGCTCCATGCGCGCTAGGTTGGAGCCGATGCAGCGGTGGATACCGAGGCCGAAGGCGACGTGGCGGTTTTCCCTGCGGTCGAGGATGACGCGCTCGGCGTCGGGGAATATGGCGGGATCGCGGTTGGCGGCCGGGAACGACAAGAGCACCATTTGCCCCGGCTTAATTGGGCAGCCATTGATCTCGGTCTCGGCCACCACCTCGCGCGCCATGGTGACTGGGGCATAGGCGCGCAGCAGCTCCTCGATGGCGGTGGGAATTAGGTCCGGCTCGGCCACCAACCGCCGCCGGTCCTCCGGGGTCTTGGCCAAGTGCCAGATGAATGCACCTAGGGCGCTCCAGGTGGTATCAACGCCGGCCACCAACAAGAGACGCACCGAGCCCAGCACGTGGTTGTCGGTGAGGAGGCGGCCGTCGGGGTATTTCTGCTGCACCAGATAGCTGATGAGGTCGGTGCCGGGGTTCTTGCGGCGCTCCAGCATGGGTGCACGGAAATATTCCGTCATCTCCTCCAGCGCCCGCATCAGGGCGGGCTGGTCGGTAGCGCCCTCCTGCAGGGTGGCGTTGATCCAGGCCCGGAACCGGTCGCCGTCGCTCTCGGGCACGCCCAGCAGGTGCGCCATCACCTTGAGGGGGATGTGTTGAGCATACTCCGCGGCAGCGTCGCAGCCGCCCGTATCTATGAACGCATCGATCAGAGCGTTGCAGATCGCCTGCGCACCCGGCCGCAGTGTCTCCACCGCGGCGGGCGTGAAGGGCGGGAGTAGCACCAAGCGCGCCAGGCGGTGCCGGGGCGGGTCCGACGTGATCGGCGGCGCGCCGCGGTCGTTGGGAGGATGCACATCGCGCACGGCCACCTTGCGCGAGGAGAAATGCTGCGTGTCGTAGGCAATGGCGCGGATATCCTGGTAGCGGGTGGGCAGATAGGCGCCGCCGAAGCGATTGGTGTGCGCGATCGGGCAGGTCTGCCTCAGATCGTCCCAGATAGGATAGGGGTCCTCCACCCACCGCGGGTCGAGATGGTCCCAGTCGGTGGCCCAGTCGCTCACCGGCGGTCGCGTGCTCACCGTCGGCCTCCTTCCCGATCCGCAATCTGCTCAATGGAAGCGCAGAGGCAGCTTGCGGGGTCCGCGCACGGTACCCTCCGACCACGTCACCTCCCCGTCGAGGCAGAACTCGGGAATTCGTTTCACCAGCTCCTCGACAGCGACCATCAGCTCCATGCGCGCTAGGTTGGAGCCGACGCAGCGGTGGATGCCGAGGCCGAAGGCGGCGTGGCGGTTTTCCTTGCGGTCAATGACGACCTTTTCGGCGTTGGGGAACACCTCCGGATCGCGGCAGGCGGCAGGGAAGGAGAGCAGCACCATCTGGCCCGGCTCGAAGGTGCAGCCGTTGATGCTGGTCTGCTTGACGACCTCGCGGGCCATCGTGACGGGTGCGTAGGCGCGCAGCAGCTCCTCGACGGCGATCGGCACCAGGCCGGGCTCGGCCACCAGCCGCCGGCGGTCCTGAGGCGTCCTGGCGAGGTGCCAGATCGAAGACCCTATTCCGCTCCAAGTGGTGTCGATGCCGGCGATCAGCAGCAGGCGCAGGCAGCCCAGCACATTGTCGCTCGTCATCGGCTCGCCGTTGAACCTGGCGTGTAGGAGATAGCTGATCAGGTCGTCGCCAGGCTGCTGCTTTCGCTGCTCGACGGCGGCCGCGAAGTAGCGGGTCATATCGCCGACGGCCTGCATGAGTACGCGCTGGTCGGTGATGCCGACTTCCAGGATCTCGTGAATCCACTTGCGGTAGAGATCGCCATCGCCCTCCGGCAGGTCCATCATGTGGGCAATGAGGCGCGTGGGGATCTCCTGCGCGTACTCCACCGCCGCATCGCAGCCGCCACGGCCGACAAAGCTGTCGATCAGCTCGTTGCACAGCGCCCGGGCCCTTGGCTCCAGCTTCTTGATCGCATCTGCCGTGAAGGGCGGCAGCAACACCATGCGCGCCGCCCGGTGCTCGGGCGGATCGGAAGTGATCGGCGGCGCCGGAATGCGCGGCGGCGGCGTCTCGCGCACCACCACGCGGCGGGAGGAGAAATGCTCGGTGTCGTAGGCCACCGCACGTACGTCCGCGTAGCGCGAAGCGAAGTACACCCCATTGAAGCGTTCGGTGTGGGCGATCGGGCACGTCTTGCGCATCTCGTCCCAGATCGGGAACGGATCGGCCACCCAGGCTGGGTCGAGGTGGTCGAAATCGGTAGACCAGTCTTTGACAGGCGGACGCCCGGCCATGGTGGAGCCCCCCTATTCCTCGATGACCTCGACCGCAAACTCGGGGCAGTTCGACTTGGCGAGTGACGCCATCTCCTCCTGCCCGGGCGGCACCCGGCCATCGCCGGAGGCGCGCGCATTGCCGTACTCGTCCAGCTCGAAGAGCTCCGGCGCCACTGCTTTGCAGCGGTTGTGGCCCTGGCACTTGTTGGCGTCGACGCGCACTCTGAGCGTCTTGGGGTTTGGCATGGGCTCCGCCTCCTGGCCGTCGCGGCTCTTGCTTGACGTTAGCGTCAATTTGGCGCGGAACGTTGCCGTGGGCAACATGAAAAGCGACGGGCAGATCACTTCCGGGCGAGGTGGACATGACATGAGAGCGAGAGGCCGCCGCGTCAGGCGATTATCGCGCGTCTTGATGAGCTCGCTCCTCATCGTCCTCGCCGCCGTGGGCGGCACAACCGTGCGTGCCCAAGAGATGCCTGCCGAGATCGAGCAGCGCGAGGAGATCATCGATGCCATCATCGCCTACGCCACCTCGGGTGGGTGCGAAACCCGCCGCAAGGTATTCGGCGGGGCCTTCGACGCCACCTGCGGCTACCCGGACCCTGGGCCGGACCCGGGAAGCGAGCGCATGGCGATGTGGACGCTGCTCGACGGCCTGTCTGAGCACGATCTCATGGCGCTGTGTCGCCGCCATGGGATCGCCGACTGCGAAAAGCCGAGGGAGGTTTCGAACGGCCGCGCCGTCCTGACGTTCGAGTCTTCCTTCGACATCGAGTTCAGCTCCAATCACGCGACGTGGAGCCCGGATGGCCGGCTGCTCCTGCTCGACAACCTCAACCTGCCGGCGGCAGAGGTGCGGCTTCTGGACGTGGCGGCAGGGCGGCTTCTCGATCCGCCCCTCTATGCCGGCGTGATCCACGATGCGGCTTGGAGCCCCGACGGGGCATACATCGCGCTGAGCGACCGCAAACGCGCCCATCCGGGGCAGCCTCCGCCGGTGGGCGCCGTCCGGCTCTTTGCATCAAGCACGCGCAAGGAGCGCGCGCGCATCTCCGCTGGCGATGCCGGCTGCACCCTGGGTGTGCTGGAGGGCATGGCCTTTACGGCCGATTCGAAGGCGCTGTGGGTCCTGTGCAGCCAGGCGGACAAGACGGCCCAGGCGACCCGGCTGCGGGTGCCGACGCTCGAAGCCGAAGACAGCTTTGCTCCTGCCTCGCCCAGTCCAGCCCTGTCCGAGATCTACTGGGAGGAAGGGGTGGTGCGGTCCGCGGACGACCTGATCGTGACGGCCAGGTTCCGCTCACCAAAGCCGATCGGCAGGCTGCGCCCTCTGGTTCAATCCTACAGCCTGCGCACGCGGCGGACGCTCTCGGCACCGATCCCTGCGACCGCGGGGGCCGCGCGTCTGGCACCGGACCTCACCAGTTTTTACATCGGCAACGAGCTGTGGAGTGCCCGAACCGGCGAACACGTTGCAACCGGCGTCGACCGGAGCGGACGGTATCTCGGAGCCCCCAACCGGATTCCGCAGCTCGGCATGTATGTCGAGGCCAAGCCGCTGGCCAAGCCCCAGCTCAGCATGCTGGCTGTCCTCGACAGCGCCACCGGCGCCACGGTCCAGGAACTGGGCCCCGTGCCAAGGCCCCTGACGGTCCTCGTCGCCCCGAACGGAACGAAGGTGGCCGTCTCCAATTTCCACGCCGTCCGCTTCTACCGCGTGAACCCGTAGGTGTCAGACCCACTGAGCCCACCGGCTCTGAAACCGTCACGGGCGGTAGCCGAAATGCGGACGGCCCGGCTGGCGCAACGGCGCCGCAAACTCGGCGAAGCGGCAAAGGTAGGAGCGGGTGCGGCGCGGGTCGATGATCTCCTCCACGCCGAAGGCCTCCGCTGTACGCAGGGGCGACTGCAGGGCCTCCAGCTTCGCCTCGATCTCCGCGCGCTTGGCGGCAGGGTCTGGCGCTGCCTCGATCTGGGCGCGGTAGGCGGCCTCGACACCGCCGGCGATGGGCAGCGAACCCCACTGGGCCGACGGCCAAGCGTAGCGCAGGAACGCGAGCGAGCCGTTGCGCTGGGTGAGGCCCGCCATGCCGAAGGCCTTGCGCACCATGATGGCGCACCACGGCACCGTGGAATTGCGCACCGCCGCAAGCGCCTGGGTGCCGAAGCGCATCACGCCCGACGCCTCCGCCTCCTTGCCGATCAGGAAGCCCGGGATGTCCACGAAATGCACCACGGGCAGCTGGAAGGTCTGCGCCAAGTCCACCATGCGGATGGCCTTGCGGCTGGCATCCGCGGTCCAGGCGCCGCCGTAGTGATAGGGGTCGCTCGCCAGCACCGCCACCGGCCAGCCGTCGAGCCGGGCGAGCCCGGTGATCACCGACTTACCCCACGCCCTGCCGATCTCGAACCAGGAGCCGGCATCCACCACCACCTCGACGATAGGCCGCATCCTGTAGACCTTGCGGGCATCGCGCGGCACCGCGGACAGCAGCTCTTCCGCCGTGCGGTCGGGCCGGTCGTTGCTGGGCTGGCGCCCAGCCAACTCGTGCACCGAGGCCGGCAGATAGGAGAGGAACCGCCGGGCGCGGGCGAAGGCTTCGGCCTCCCTGTCCACGTCGTCGTCGATGGTGCCGTTCTTCGCGTGGATGCTGGAGCTGCCGAGTTCCTCCTTGGTCACATTCTGGCCGGCGCGCGCCACCACCGGCGGTCCGGCAGCGAACAGCTGCGAGGTGCCGCGCACCATCACGGAATAGTGGCTGGCGCACACCCGCGCCGCGCCCATGCCGGCGACCGAGCCGAGCCCCAGGGCCACGATGGGCACCTCTGAGAGGGCGTCCAATACCTCCGTGAACACCGGCACATCCGGCAGGTAGGTGCGCCCCAGCGTCTCCAGGTGCTTGACCGAGCCGCCGCCGCCGGTGCCGTCCACCAGGCGCACCAGCGGCACGCGCCAGCGCCGCGCCCAGGTCTCGGCGTAGGCAAACTTGTCGCGCAAGCCCCCGTCGTTGGCGCCGCCTCGCACGGTAAAGTCGTCGCCGGTGACGAACACGGTGCGGCCGTCGACGCGGGCGCGACCGCAGACGATATTCGCGGGCGTGAGGCCCATGAGGTTGCCCTTGGCGTCGTACTCGGGGAAGCCGGCGATGGAGCCGACCTCCTCGAATGAGCCCGCGTCCACGAGGCCGGCGACGCGCTCGCGCACGGTGAGCTTACCCTGGCCCTTGTGGCGGGCGGTCTTGTCCGGGCCACCCAGCTCCAGCGCCAACTGTCGACGGCGCTCCAGTTCGTCAAGCTCCGGTTTCCAGGTCATGGGGGGCTCATCGCGGAGCTCAATCTTGCAGGGTCAGCAGCGCCTGGCCCTCGGCGACTTGGCTGTCCTCGCTCACAAGCCACAAGGCGACGCGTCCAGTCTGCTCCGCCACCACGGGGATGTGCATCTTCATGGCCTCAACGATTGCCACCTCGGTATCAGGCGCAACCATCTCGCCCGATTGGACCAAGCACTGGATCACTCTGCCAGCCACCGGCGCGATCACGTTCCGTGCCACGACTTTTCCTCCGCCCCGTGCTCTCATCGAAAGGCAAACACGGGTGTCAGCCGTGCGCAAGTGCAATCCAATACCTTCTGAACGTGTCTCGGGCTATCAATCGCGGTTGAGGATGGTCACCAGCCCTGGTCGGGCTCGATCTTGAGCTCGTCGCCCGTGCGGATCAGGGAGGTGGGTCGCCGGCCTCGAAGCGGTCCACCCATGGCCATCTCGGCGAATGCGGCGCCCTGGGCCAGGATGGTGTTGGCGCGGTCGAACACGATAGCCCTGGGCGCCAGCCCACGCGCTGCCATCTCGCGCAGCATCCAGGCCGAGGCGACGCCACCCTTGGCGGTCTGCAGCACGAGGATAAGACCGACATAGCTCTGGCCGTAGAACTTGTGGGTGGGGCGCGAGAACGTCCCCTCGAGCCGTCCGAGATCGCAGCGGGCGGAGAAATTGTCCTGCGCCACTAGCGCGGTGCCGGGTACCGTTGGCCGAGACCCTTGTGGCACTTGAGCACGATCGGCATCATACAATGGTCGCGGCGACAGCGCTGTCGAGGCAGCGTTCCATGCTGGCCAGCATCGGCTTGTACCCGTAGCCGGCAATGATGTTGACGAGCTTGGCCGAATTGGTGAGGAGCCGCTGCCAGCCTAGCCTCAGCCATCTCGCGCGCATAGCTCTGATGGAAGCACACGCCAGCGGCGACGATGGTACCCGCCGCCTCGATGCGCGCCGTCAGGCCCTTGCGATCGGCGGCGAACTTGATCTCCGGCGAGGTGGTGACGACGAGGGACGTGTCGGGATGGATGCGCCGGCCGTTGACGAGCCCGGCCAGCCGCTGCATTTCCATGGGCGAGAGCTGCGGGGGCAGCGAACACCACCACGTCCACCTTGTCGCCCGCTGCGAAATAGCCCGAGTAGAAGGCCTCGAAATCGCCCGTGCCGATCGGGATGGCCTGCGGCACCGGCCGGCCGGCGAAGGCATCCGCGAGCGTTGCGGCCTCCGGCGTCACGCCCGGCATGTGGAACACGGCTACTGAGCCGAAGCTCGCAAGGGCCGCACCGAAATGCTTGAGCTCGTCGGAGTTGGGTGGCCTGTCTGCTGGGCTTTCGAGCCCCGCTGATCACCGGCACGTTCCAATAGCTGCCCGTGGCCTTGCCGACCATGCCGCCGAGCGCACCCCAGTCGGCCAGATCGCGTGGGCGGTGCTTCACCTCGAAGTGGCGCGTGCCCACGCGGTGCTCATTCAGATAGTAGCCGTAGCTCGGCGTGCGGCCGGTGAGGCGTGCGGCCGGTGAGGCCTGCGGCCAGCGCCGAGAGGCCGCCCTCGAAATTGCAGCGCGCACCCTGCACGCTGTTGGAATAGATGACGATGCCCGTGTCGCCCATCGCCAGATGCTCGCCCCGCACGGATGGCAGCACGGTCTGGTAATTGATGCAGATGTTGGTCATCAGCACGCTGAGCGCCTCGAAGGCGGCGATGGCACGCGCCTCGATGGCGGCCATGGCGTCGGTTTGCTTGAGTCGCCTGTAGGAAGCGAAGGCGATCCCGCGAGCTCAGTGATGGTGGGCACGCGCACGCGCCGCTGCGGCTCGAGCAGCGCGGCCAGCCCCTCCAGCCAGACGACGCCGGCCTCGCCCAGGCTCTCGGTAGCAGCCATGATGTGAGCCTGGCCGACAGGCACCAAGTCGGGCGCGTCGAAGAACTGGCCGACGGCGACCTGGTGGCGCATCGCCCACTGGGGGGCGAAGCCGGCCTCGCCCGCCAGCATCGCCTACTCTTCGTCCGTGAGCCGCATGCCGGTACCCGATGCGAGGATCGAATTCAGGCTACTTCGCCGCCGACGCCGCGGCCGCCGCGAGGGCCTCCCTTCAGCACCGGCGTAATGCGGGCGAATCTCACTCTCCACCAGCTTCTGCAGGCCGGCATGGCCGCGATCTCCACCCTTGGGCGCCGTGCTGCCGAGGTCAACGTAGCGCTGCTTCACGACCGGGTCGTCGAGAGCCTTGGTGGGCGCATCAACCAGCTTGTCAACGATGGGCTGCGGCGTCCCTTCGGCGCGACCATGGCGTTCCAGGCGCTGAAGATGAGGGATCGATCGTCCCCGACTGCTAGCGCGCTTGGGCTCAAATCTTGTCGCGAATCTTCTGATCTAGCCAGCGGGCCGTCGCCTCTGGCGTGGCGCCGCTGCTGGCGCGGCGGTTGGCCTCGCGCATGGTCACCACATCGATGGCGCCGACGAGTGGGCGCAGGGCGTCCAGAAAAGCCTTGTCGTTGGTGCGCCGCGGCGAGACCAGTAGGATGGCGTCGTAGGGTGGAAGGGCTTGCTTGGGGTCCTCCAGGACCACAAGGTCGTACTCGGCGATGCGGCCGTCGCTGGTGTAGGCGGAGATCACGTCCACCTCACCAGCCGCCGCAGCCTGATACATGAACTCGGCCTGCATCTGGCGCTCCCGCGCGAACGAGAGCCCATAGGCGGAGAGGATCGCCTTCCATTCCGGCCGGCTGAAGAACTCGAAGTCGGCGGCCACGGACAGCGACGGGGCGTGCGGCGCCAGGTCGGCGATCGACTTCACGCCGAGCTCCCGCGCGCGGTCGCGCCGCATGGCGAGGGCGTAGGCGTTCTCGAAGCCGAGGCCACCCAGCATGACAATGCCGTGCCGCGCCTTGAGCCAATCCGCCACCTGCCGCACCACCTCGGCCCGCGGCGGCACGTCGGTGCGCTTGAGCTGGTTGGCCCACACCGTGCCGGTGTACTCGACGTAGGCATCGATATCATTGGCCGCCAGCGCGCTGAGAATTACGGCGGAGCCGAGGCCGTCGCGGCGGCGTGCCGCCAGGCCACTGTCGCGCAAGCGGTCTTCAATGAGAGCCGCAAGGATGTATTGCTCGCTGAACGACTTGGCGCCAATCACGTAGCCGCCGCCGGCACGCATCGTGCTGGGCAAGAGCGCCGCCAGGACGGTGAGCGCGAGACCGGCTACGCCGGCAGCCATGCGCGCCCTGGAGCGCACGGCATAGCCACGCTCCACCAGTGCAAGCAGCTGATCGACCAGCAGCGCAAGCACGGCGGCAGCCACACACCCGAATAGGACGAACACCCAGTTCTGGGTCTGCAGTCCCGCGAAGATGTAGTTGCCGAGGCTCTCCTGGCCGATGGGCGTGGAGAGCGTCGCCGTGCCGATCACCCACACCGCCGCCGTGCGCACGCCGGCCATGATGACGGGCAGCGCCAGCGGCAGCTCAACCATGCGCAGCGACTGGCCCGTTGTCATGCCCACGCCGAGGGCCGCCTGCTTGGCGGCCGCATCGACGCCCAGGATGCCGGTGATCATATTCCGCACTACGGGCAGCATGCTGTAGAGGGCGAGCGCCAGCACCGCGGGCAGGAAGCCGAGCGCCGAGAAGCCGACGCCGGTGAGCCGCTCAGAGAACGCGGCGGCGCCGAGCAGGAGCGGGTAGAACAGCGCGAGCAGGGCGAGGCCGGGCACCGTCTGCACGATGCTGGTGGACCCGAGGAGCACGGCTCTCAGTGCCGGCCGGCCGAGCGCCGCAAGCGCCAGCGGCACGCTGAGCGCGAGGCCAAGCGCCAGGGCCGTCACGCTGACCAGCACGTGGCTGCCGAGATAATCGGGCAGCCGTGCCAGCGCATCGGCGAAGCGGCCGTCCACCTAGCACTCCCTCGCGGCCAGCAGCGCATCGACCCGTCGAGCGAGCTTGCGCGGTGACTCCATCAGCTCGTGCACGTAAGGATGCGCGTGATCGATCATGGCCGCGGGCCGCCCCTGAGCGACGAGCGTGCCGGCGCGCAACACCGCGATGCGGTCGGCGAGGCTCAGCGCCTCCACCATGTCGTGCGTGATCATGAGCGTGGTGAGCCCGAGCTTTTCGTGCAGCGTGCGATAGTCCTGACCGAGGGCCTCGCGCGTCAGCGGGTCGAGGGCGGCGAACGGCTCGTCCATCAGCACCGTCTCTGGGGCAGCCGCAAGGGCGCGCGCCACGCCGACGCGCTGGCGCTCACCGCCGGACAGCTCGTGCGGCAGGCGCGTGCGGAAGTTCGCGTCGAGGCGCACCAGGTCTAGCAGCTCCTCGACGCGGGAGTCGATCCGCGCCCGCTCCCAGCCGAGCAACCTCGGCGTGATGGCGATGTTCTCCGCCACCGTCATGTGCGGGAATAGCCCCACCTCCTGGAACACGTAGCCGATCCGCCGGCGCAGCGCCACGGGATCGAGGCTCGCCGCATCAACGCCGCCGAGGCGTATGGTGCCGGCGCTCGGATCGTCCAGACGGTTGATGAGGCGCAGCAGCGTGGTCTTGCCCGAGCCCGATGCGCCCACCACCGACAGGAACTCCCCGCGCTCGACTTCGAGCGACACGCCGTCGAGCGCCGCCCGCCCGTTGCCGAACCGCTTGCTGACAGTCTCAACGGAGATCGCCGAGCCCTGAGCCATGGTTGGGCTTAGCACGGCACGCTGCCGCGCTAAAGGGGGCGCCTGATGGAAGCGATGTGCGATAAAGGAAGTCGCAGCCTTGGTCGGTGAACCCTCTGGGGCTGTAGCGTCCTCACTTCGGAGGGCAGCGAGGTCATGGCTGAGCGCGCCTCCGCCACAACCACCATGGAAGCGCGTCGTTGCGCGCACTGTGGACTGCCCATTCGCCTTTCAGATCTTCGCCGTCCTGATGTTCCAAGTGGCCGGCACCTGAACGTGGCCTAGGGGCGTCTTAGCTTGCAGCCCCAACGCCAAGTGCGTCCGCCTAAGTTACCGGCGCTTGCCATCGTCCGTGCGCTCACGGTCGGCCATTTTTGGCGTGCTAGCCGAGATGGGCGGAACGGTCTTCCAGCGCCCCTTCGACATGCAAAGCGCGAAGCACCCCTCCGATGTGCGTGAGGTAGATCATCATGCGCCCCGACAAGCAGCGCCCGTGTGCTCATCTGCCGGTCGCGAGGACGGGCACTTCCCCTCCTTCGCAGAGCTCGGCTCAGAGACCCGAATGACGAGCCGCGATCGACCGCTTGTCCGGGTGAAGGGCTGCACGATGGCTTACCACTTGCTATCCAAGTGGGCCGTCTGCGCATCGGGATAGCGCGAGCCGGCGGCGGCATCCTTGGGCACCGCCCGCTCGATGGCGGCGAGGTCCGCCGAGGTGAGCGTCACTTCGAGGGCTCCCAGCGCCTCTGTCAGGCGGTCGCGGCGGCGGGCGCCGACGAGCGGTACGATGTCGGCACCTTGCGCCGCCACCCAGGCGATGGCGAGCTGCGCGACGGTCACGCCCTTCTCCTGGGCCACCTTGCGCAGAGCCTCGACCAGGGCGAGGTTGGCGTCGACGTTGCCGGATTGGAAGCGCGGGCTTAGCGCGCGGAAGTCGCTGCGTCGGCGGCTTCCTTTTGCCAGTGCCCGCTGATGAGGCCCCGCGACAGGACGCCGTAGGCCGTGACGGCGATGCCGAGCTTGCGCGCGGTGGGGAGAATTTCCAGCTCGATGCCGCGCGAGATCAGCGAGTACTCGATCTGCAGGTCGCAGATGTCGTGCACGGCCGCCCGCGCCGCAGCGTCTCGGCGCCCACTTCGGAGAGTCCAATATGCCGCACGTACCCGGCCTCGATCAGCCCGGCAATGGCGCCCACCGTGTCCTCGATCGGCACGTTGGGGTCGAGGCGCGCCGGGCGATAGATGTCGATGTGATCGAGGCGCAGGCGCCGCAGCGTGTATGCGAGGAAGTTCTTCACGGCGGCAGGCCGTGCATCATAGCCCGCCCAACGCCGGCGGGGTCGCGCAGCGCACCGAACTTGACGCTGACCACGAACCTGTCGCGCGGCACGCCGTGCAGCGCCTCGGCCAGCAGCATCTCGTTGTGACCCATGCCGTAAAAGTCGCCGCTATCGATGAGATCGATGCCGGCATCGAGGGCGGCCTGGACAGTGGCAATGCTCTGCTTCCGGTTGGCGGGGCCGTACATCCCCGACATGCCCATGGCCCCCAGGCCCAGAGCGGAAACGGCTGGACCAGACTTCCCAGCTGGCGGTGCTGCATGTCGTATCCTCGATGAGATGAGCGATGTAGACGTTGGCGTTGCGGACGAGAATCATTGCTCGCGACATACGCTGCACGCTTCAGGCGATGTGGTCGAGCATCGACGCCTCGGCGCGATCAGCCAGCGCAGGGGATATGGGACATGTCCGGCGAAGACGCCGCCGAGGGCGCACCGAGGGCCCACTCGTGGACTGGGGCCAAGCCAAGCAGAAGGATCCCCCGACAACTAGGCTCAGGGCAACCCTGCCGGCTTACCAAAGGCAAACTTGCCAGCTTGCGACGCTGGGGTCAGACCCTGCGCCAGCTTCCGCAAGGGGGATGCGCCCGGCCCCCGCAGGATGCGCATGATCATCTCATTATCGTACTCATCGCTTCGCCCTGAAAGCCTGACCCGGAAGTCCTGTCGTGCCAGCGCTGCCAAGGGTTCACTTAACCGGCCAGGATGGCAGGGGTGTACATGTGCGACGAGACGGACAAATCCGAATGGGCTGTGCGGGATTTCCGAACAATCGCGCGTCAAGCGGCTGACCACCATTTGCTCGAACGGGGCCGCCACAATGCGGGCACGCGCTGGCGGCGGGCGTGTACAACCAGATGGACAAACCCGAACGGTCGTTCAATATCTTGAACAATGCGCAACCCCGATCTTGACGACCTCGATGCCTTCGTCGCCATTGCCCGCCACCGCAGCTTCCGCCAGGCTGCGGTAGAGCGCGGGGTGTCGCCGTCAACGCTTAGTCAGGCGCTGCGCGCGCTGGAGGAGCGCCTCGGCGTGCGCCGGCTGAACCGCACCACGCGCAGCGTGGCCCTGACCGACGCTGGCGCCGACCTGCTGGCGCGCCTGGTGCCGGCGCTCGCCGAGGTGCACGAGGCAGTCGATCACGTGAACCGCTACCGAGACTCGGTTTCGGGCAGCCTGCGCGTCAATGCGCCGATGGCCGTTGCAGAGTTCCTGTTGCCGCACCTGATCACCGACTTCATGGCGGAGCACCCGGGCCTAACGATCGAGATCGTCGCCGAAGACGTCGACGTGGTGGAGCGCGGCTTTGATGCCGGCATCCGCTTCGAGGTCGCACGCGACATGATCGCCGTGCCCCTTGGTCCACCGCATGCTCTCCGCCGAAGCGCAGGCCGCTGGTCGGCTGGTCCCTGTCCTCGACGACTGGTACCAACCCTTCAAGGGGCCGTTCCTCTACTACCCGAGCCGCCGTCACGTCCCTGCCCGCCTGCGTGCTTTCATCGACTTCGTGCGCAAGCGGCGGGCGACCGCACCGCTGCGCGCAAGCGGCCTTGCCCCTCGGCCGTAGACGCGCTCGCCGACACATGGCCGGGAGCGCACGAAATGACGAGGCCGGAACTCGCCGCTCGCGTTGCAGCGTTGAGATTGGTTTCCGACGCATGCCTGATTGAAGCCCCGTCAAGCTGGCTGACAGCGGTAGGGCACGATGCGTTGCCGGCCGTGCGGAAGCTTTTTGGAGCCTGGAAGCGACGAGCGGCCGACGCACCATGTGAACGGGCACCAATGCGAAAGGCATCATGTGAAACAAGGTTACACCGATGTCCCTCCATCTTGACGGACGGCTTCTTCTCGTGGGAGCGGGCAACATGGGCTATGCGCTGCTCTCGGGGTGGCTCGAGGGCGGGCTTGAGCCTGAGCGCATCCTGGTCCAGGACCCGGCACCGCAGCCGCGCATCGCCTCCGAGCTTGGCGCGAAGGGCATCACCGCGCACGCCGAGGTTGCGGCACTGCCGGAGCCACCGGCCGTCGTGTTGGTTGCGGTCAAGCCGCAAGTAATGAACCACGTGCTGCCGCAGCTGGCAAGGCTCCTGGGGCCTCGCAGCGTCGTGATGTCCATCGCTGCGGGCCGGCGTATCACGGGCCTGGCCGCGCACCTTCCCCCGGGGACGGCCATCGTGCGCGCAATGCCCAACACGCCCGCATCGGTTGGGCGCGGCTTCACCGTGGCGGTCGGCAACGCGTACGCCACGGCGGGGCAGCGCGAGGCCTGCGACGGCTTGCTTCGCGCCGTGGGCGACGTGACCTGGGTGGAGGATGAGGGCCTCATGGACGCCGTGACGGCGGTGTCGGGGTCCGGGCCCGCCTACGTGTTCCACCTCGCCGAATGTCTGGCCGAGGCGGGTATTGCGGCCGGGCTCGCGCCACAGCTGGCACAACAGTTGGCGCGCGCCACGGTGGCGGGCGCAGGCGAGCTGCTGCATCGTTCACATCTGGATGCGGCGCAGCTGCGCGGTGGCGTCACCTCGCCCGGCGGTACTACGGCAGCCGCCCTGGAGGTGCTGATGGGGCAAAACGGGCTCGCAGACCTCATGCACAATGCCGTTGCGGCAGCCACGCGGCGCTCGCGCGAGCTTGCGAAATAGCTGGCAGCCGCTAGAAGGGGCGCGGTGTCGAGGTGAGATGGTGAGTGGCGGGAAGGCGAGATATGGGGAGGGCCGGGCCACGGCAGACAGCTCGACGCTCGGGCGGGTTGAGAGGATAAGGCAGTGTCTGAGCCGCGCGCTGCTCTGGACGAGTTACGATCCTACCACCAGGAACCCGCGTTGCTATCGACCTCCTCGCCAGCCACGCACAACCGAAACTCACCATCTCACCACGCACCATCTCACCCCTATCGCTAAAACCCTCACCTTCGGGACCAACCATGGCGAACACTGCGCCGCAACCGCGGCCCGGCATCCTGAAGATCAGCGCCTACGTTCCGGGCGAGAGCGAGGGCCCAGGCGGCGTGAAGGCCATCAAGCTCTCTGCCAACGAGACGCCGCTCGGGCCCTCGCCCGGGGCGATCGCGGCCTACAAGGCGACAGCGGCGCATCTCGACCGGTATCCCGACGGCGCCTCCACCGCGCTGCGCAACGCCATCGCGCGCCGCTACGGGCTCGACCCGGTCCGCATCGTCTGCGGCGCCGGCTCTGACGAGCTGATCAGCCTGCTGGCGCACCATTATTCGGGGCCTGGAGACGAGGTGCTGATCACCGAGCCCGCCTTCGCCATGTTCAA
>JAFMSC010000296.1 GCA_017353825.1 Hyphomicrobiaceae bacterium
CGGCGTCAACGATGCCCCGGCGCTGGCGGCGGCCGACCTGGGCCTGGCCATGGGCACCGGCACCGACGCGGCGATGCAGAGCGCCGGCGTCACCTTGGTCAAGGGCGACCTCAACGGCATCGCCCGCGCGCGGCGCCTGTCGGCGGCGACCATGGCCAACATCCGCCAGAACCTGCTCTTCGCCTTCGTCTACAACGCCGCGGGCATTCCCATCGCCGCCGGAGTGCTCTACCCGGCGTTCGGCCTCCTGCTCTCGCCGGTGATCGCAGCGGCAGCGATGGCGGCCTCCTCGGTCAGCGTGATCGCCAACGCGCTGCGCCTCAACCGCATTGAGATTTGAGGCGCCGCCGTCGAGGCAAGGGATCAGGAAAACCTCCTAATGCGTCAAAGCGCTGCGCGGCAG
Organism: Hyphomicrobiaceae bacterium; assembly: GCA_017353825.1. GTDB lineage: Bacteria > Pseudomonadota > Alphaproteobacteria > Rhizobiales > Hyphomicrobiaceae > AWTP1-13. Next base: position 404 of record JAFMSC010000296.1, read on the forward strand.
TCTGATCGGGACCTGCGGATCACATGAGGGCCAGCGGCCAAGCGTGCCGCGCACACGGGCCGGACACATGACCTGCACCCGACGGCAAACTGAACGCCAAACAACCTTGACCCGCGAGCGTCGTCCACACATGACCCGGTGCTAGAGTTAGGGGCCGCCGGTCTTGGGCTCGTAGGAGTCCATGTAGCGGTCGTGGCTGCGCTTGTATGCCTGTGGGTCAGTGGGACCGCCCTGGCAAGCTGTAAGCGCGAGCACCAGGGTCCCCGCGGCTGCAACCAGCAATAGAGCCTTCTTCATGTCGTCTCCTCTTCGCCTAGCAGTCGTGCGATTCGTGCGCCTCGTCCATCCAGCGTCAGCGTTATCAACCGGCGCCGCGCCCTCGTCGGGCTGCCGCGCGCAGCAGTCGCCCCCTAGGCGATTGTCACCCCGCCGTCCGCGACGATGACGGCCCCGGTTATGAACGACGCCGCCCTAGAGGCAAGGAACGCCACGATGCCGCCAATCTCGTCGGGCTCGCCGATACGCCTGAGCGGCGTCACGGCCAGACGCGGCTTCAGGGCTTCGGCGTTCTCCCACAGGGCGCGTGCGAAGTCGGTCTTGACGAGGCCAGGCGCAACGCAGTTGACGCGCACGTTCTTCCACCCCCATTCGGTCGCCAGGCTGCGCGCGAGCTGGAAATCGGCGGCCTTGGAGATGCCGTAGGCGCCCAGCATCGCGCTGCCGCGCAGGCCGCCGATCGACGAGACGATGACGATGCTGCCGCCGCCCTTCTCGGCCATGGCCGGAATCGCTCGGTTGCAGAGCCACAGGTTGCTCTTGATGTTGGAGCTCATGATCTTGTCGAAGGCCTCATCGGAGATGCCTGCGAGCGGCCCGAAGTAGGGATTGACGGCCGCGTTGCACACGAGCGTATCGATCTTGCCCCAGTGCTTCAGCGTGCCGTCGATCAGGCCCTCAACCTCGGCCTTGCGCGAGATGTTGCAGGCAATGACGAGAGCCTCGCCGCCGGCCTTGCGGATCGCCGCCGCCGCCGCCTCGCAGGCATCTGCCTTGCGGCTGGAGATCACCACCTTGGCGCCCAGCCCGGCCATGGTCTCGGCCGCCGAACGGCCGATGCCGCGGCTCGAGCCGGTGATGACCACCACCTGGCCGGTCAGATCGAACGGGTTGTGCATGGCGTGGTGCTCCTCCGACAGATCATTGTGCTCGAGTAAGTATTGCTGTGCGAACAAGCCGAGTCACGAACCGTCCCAGCGTCCATCCCACCCCACAGATGATGATGAACAGGGCGAGCAGAAGACCAACCACCGCCAGATCCGTTTCTGAGATGTGAGGCGACATCCACCGCGAGAGCAGCAGAACCAAGTTGAGTGTCGTTGCACCAAGCGCGAGGGACTGGGCTATCCACAAGGGTCGCCGGACCGCCCCGAGCACGAAGGAGCCTGCAAGCGCAACCAGCGCAAGCCGCCCGAAAGGGGGATAACTCTCGCTAACAAGCGCCAAGGCCACAGACACAAATAGAGAAACGCCTGCCAAAGCGCCGGCTAACACACTCACCAGGTCGTAAACCGGCATCCAGCCCCCAGTCTTGCCCTTTACGTTAACGTGTTGCCAGAAGCGAACCTCACCCTTAACTTGCATGGATCATAGAGACCGGCCCGACATTTACACAAGGACGGCGATGGGAGAGGAGCGGCCCTGGCCCTGGGAGAAGAGCTACCCACCCGGTGTGTGCTGGGACGCACCGCTGGCGATTGCGACCCTTCCAGAGATGTTCGATGCCTTTACGGCGCGGTGGGGGGGCAAGCCGGCGCTCGAATACCGCGACCGCAAGACCACCTACGCGGAGCTGCGCGCCGCCGTCGACAGCGCGGCCTCCGGCCTCATGGACCTGGGCGTCGGCCCGCGCACGGCCGTCGCCCTCTACCTGCCCAACACGCCCTACCATCCCATCGCGTTCTTCGCCGTGCTGCGGTGCGGGGGCCGCGTCGTGAACCTGTCGCCGCTCGACGCCGAGCGGGAGCTGGCTTTCAAGCTCAAGGACTCCGGGGCCAGGCTCCTGGTGACCACCAATGTCGGCGTCATGGCGTCGATGGCGCTGAAACTTAAGGCCGACGGGCTTGTCGACCAGGTCATTGTTGGCGACGATGCCGCCTTTGGCCCCTCGGCGCTCCCCACCACGCCCATCGCCGCGGATGCGCCCGTCATCAGCTTTGAGAGGCTCAACGAGGACGGCGCCGACCGGTTGCCGCGGGAGTGGCCGCGGCTCGATGTTGAGGACATCGCGCTCCTGCAATACACCGGCGGCACGACCGGCCGTCCCAAGGGCGCAATGCTCACGCACGCCAACCTTTCCGCCGCAGCCGCCATCTACAAGGCCTGGAGCGACCCGCAGCGCATCTCGGCGCCCGGCGAGGACAAGGTGATCTGCGTCCTGCCCCTGTTCCACATGTACGCCCTGAGCGCAGTGATGCTGCGCTGCCTCTGCGAAGGTAACGAGTTGATGCTGCGCCCGCGCTTCGACGTGGCCACCACGCTCAACGACATCGAAGTTAAGCGTGCTACCATGTTCCCCGGCGTGCCCACCATGTGGATCGCCCTCTCCAACACGCCCGGCATCGAGCAACGCGATTTCTCCTCGCTGCGCCGCGTCAGCTCTGGCGGCGCGCCGCTGCCCATAGAGGTGGCCGAGCCGTTCCGCCGGCTCACCGGCCACGCTCTGGGGGGCGGCTGGGGCATGACCGAGACCTCGCCTGCCGGCACCAGCGTGCCGCTCAACTGCTCGCCCGAGAAGACCGGGACCGTGGGGCTGCCGATGCCCGGCATCGCGATGGACATCGTAGCCCTGGACAACCCGCGCCGCCGGCTGCCGCCCGGAGAGAAGGGTGAGATCCGCATCAAGGGCCCCAACGTCACCAAGGGCTACTGGAACGCGCCGCAGGAGACGGCCGCCGCCTTTGTCGAGGGCTATCTGTTGACGGGCGACATCGGTACCATGGACGAGGACGGCTACTTCTATGTGGTGGACCGCAAGAAGGACATGCTCGTCTCAGGCGGCTTCAACGTGTATCCGCACGCGATCGAGGAGGCGATCTACGAGCACCCGGCCGTGGCCGAGGTGGTCGTGATCGGTGTGCCCGACGCCTACCGCGGCGAAGCCGCCAAGGCGTTCGTGCAGCTCAAATCGGGCGCCGTTGGCTTCACGCTCGACGAGCTGCGTGCCTTCCTGGCCGACAAGCTCGGCCGGCACGAGCTGCCGCATCACCTGGAATTCCGCGACGCCCTGCCGAAGACGGCCGTCGGCAAGCTGTCCAAGAAGGAGCTGATCGCCGAGGAGCGACACAAGCAAGCTGCCGCCCGGTCTGCCGCCGAATAAGCCGCCGCCCCCCCCGCAGGAAAGGACCGCCCCATGGTCGATGCTGTCATCGTTTCCACCGCCCGCACGCCCATCGGCAAGGCCGTGCGCGGCGCCTTCAACCTCACGCATGGCGCCGATCTGGGCGGGCACGTCATCGCCAACGCGGTGAAGCGCGCCGGCGTCGAGCCAGGCGACGTTGAGGACGTGACCATGGGCTGCGCCAATCCCGAGGGCGCCACCGGCGGCAACATCGCGCGCCAGTGTGCCATTCGCGCAGGCCTGCCGGTCACAAGCGCCGCGCAAACCATCAATCGCTTCTGCTCCTCAGGCCTGCAGGCGATCGCGCTGGCGGCGCGCAGCATCACCCAGGACGGCGTGCCGGTGGCCGTGGCAGGCGGGCTTGAGTCCATCTCGCTCGTGCAGATGAACCTCAATACGAAGTTCTATCGCAACGAGTGGATCGTGGAGCACAAGGGCGCCCTCTACATGCCGATGATCGAGACCGCCGACGTCGTCGCGCGGCGCTACGGCATCTCGCGCCAGGCCCAGGACGAGTATTCCCTCGCCAGCCAGCAGCGCACGGCGGCGGCCCAGAAGGCAGGGCGGCTCGACGCCGAGATGGTGCCCATGACCACGGTTATGCAGGTCGAGAACAAGCAGACCAAGGAGATCTCCCAGCGCACCGTCACCCTGGAGCGGGATGAGGGCAACCGTCCCGACACGACGCTTGAAGGCCTCGCGAAGCTCCAACCCGTGCGCGGCGACGACCAGTTCATCACGGCCGGCAACGCCAGCCAGCTCTCCGACGGCGCCTCCGCCTGCGTGCTGATGTCGGACAGGGAGGCGGCAAAACGCAACATCAGGCCGATGGGGGTCTTCCGCGGCTTCGCCGTGGCGGGCTGCGAGCCCGACGAGATGGGCATCGGCCCGGTATTCGCGGTGCCCCGCCTGCTTGAGCGCACCGGCCTCAAGATGGACGACATCGGCCTGTGGGAGCTGAACGAGGCGTTTGCCAGCCAGGTCATCTACTGCCGCGACAAGCTCGGCATCCCCATGGAGAAGCTCAACGTTGACGGCGGCGCCATCTCGATCGGCCACCCATACGGGATGTCGGGCGCGCGCATGACCGGCCATGCGCTCGTCGAGGGCAAGCGCCGCGGCGCGAAATACGCCGTGGTGACCATGTGCATCGGCGGCGGCCAAGGAGCCGCGGGCCTGTTCGAGATCGTCTGAGGGAGGAGACGCCCCATGGACCTTCGCTTCAGCCCCGAGGAGAACGCCTTCCGGCAGGAGTTGCGCTCCTTCTTTCGCTCGGCAGTCCCTGAGAGCATCCGCAGCAAGGTGAGCGAGGATCGCCATATCTCCAAGCAGGAGTGGGTGGCCGCACACAAGGCGCTGCACGCCAAGGGTCTCGCCGTGCCGCACTGGCCCAAGGAATGGGGCGGCGCGGACTGGACGCCGGTGCAGCACTACATCTACACCGAGGAGCTGCAGTTCAACGGTGTGCCGCAGCCGTTGCCGTTCAACGTGGCCATGTGCGGGCCGGTCATCATCGCCTTCGGCACCGAGGCGCAGAAGCAGCGCTTCCTGCCGGCCATGGCGGCGCTGGACGATTGGTGGTGCCAGGGCTTCTCCGAGCCTGGCGCCGGCTCAGACCTCGCCGGTCTCAAGACCAGCGCCGTGCGCGCCGGAACCCCGGGGGCCGACCACTATATCGTCAACGGCCAGAAGACCTGGACCACGCTGGCGCAACACGCCGACTGGATCTTCTGCCTGGTGCGCACCGACCCCGCCGCCAAGAAGCAGCTCGGCATCTCCTTCCTGCTGATCGATATGAAGACGCCGGGCATCACCGTGCGCCCGATCCAGACCATCGACGGTGGCCGCGAGGTCAACGAGGTGTTCTTTGACGACGTGAAGGTGCCG
>JAFMSC010000297.1 GCA_017353825.1 Hyphomicrobiaceae bacterium
CCGCCTTCTTCGCCGCCTCGCGCAACGGCGACATGGCTAGGTTGCGCTCGCTGCTCGCCGCCGACGTCGTGATCACCGCCGACGGCGGCGGCAAGGTGCCGGCCGCGGTGCGGCCGGTGGCCGGCATCGACGACGTCATGAGGGTCCACACCGCCCTTGCGCGCGTGTTCGCCGAGCACGGCTCGCGGCTCGTGCGCTACGGCCTCATCAATGGCCTGCCCGGCTTCATTACCATAGAGGCCGGCAACACGTTGCAGACCACCGCGTTCCACATCGACGGCGACCGCATCGCCGGCGTCTACGTCGTGCGCAACCCGGATAAGCTCCGGCACCTGGGAGCGAAGGTCGCGCCCTGAGCGCGATGGACAGTTTCCTGAAGCGGTGCCACGTTAACCTTCGTAAGGCGCCGCATTCAGTCTCCTTGGAGAATCCGGCAAGCAACGCGGGCCTCGCCGGCAAGGGAGGCGCTACCCTGCGATCACCTGCACGCCCATGCGGGCCATCAGCGGCACGCGCTCGCCCGACTTTAGCGCCTTCTCCGGGTTGGAGGCGGTGCCTTCGAGGGCGCGCTTCTTGACGCCTTGGACGATGGCGGCGAGGCGGAAGAAGGAAAAGGCCAGGCAGAAGTTCCAGTGCGGGATCTCGGGGAGCCCCCTGCGCGCGCAATACCTGGCGACGTAGTCCTCCTCGCTCGGAATGCCCAGTTGGGTTCGGTCGACGCCGGCAAGGCCGCGCATGGCTTCCTGGTTCGGGAAGCGCCACTGCATGCACTGGTAGGCAAGGTCGGAGAAGGGGTGGCCTATAGTTGAGAGCTCCCAGTCGATGATGGCGCGCAGCCGCGAGCCGTCGGGCGCGAAGATCATGTTGTCGATGCGGTAGTCACCGTGCACCAGCCCGGCGCGGCCGTCGTCGGGCGGCTCGTTCTCCTCAAGCCAGGCGATGAGCGTCTCCATGTCAGGGATGCGCTCGGTCTCCGACGCCCGGTATTGCTTGGTCCAGCGGTCGCGTTGGCGCGAAAAGTAGCTGCCGGCCCGACCGAAGTCGGCGAGACCGACCTCGGCCGGCTCCACCGAGTGCAGGGCCGCCAGCGCCCTGTTCTGCTCGTCGTAGAGCCTGGTGCGCTGGGCATTGGTGAGCTCCGGCAGCGCTGGGTCCCAGAACACCGTGCCCTCGACGAACTCCATGACGTAGAAGGCGGTGCCGATGACACTGTCGTCCTCGGCGAGGTGCAGCATGCGCGGCACCGGCACGTCCGTGCCCTCCAGGGCCTTCATGACGCGGTACTCGCGATCCACCTGGTGGGCACTCTTCAGGAGTTGGCCGGGCGGCTTCTTGCGCAGCACGTAGCGCCCGCTGGGCGTGGCAAGGATGAACGTCGGGTTCGACTGACCGGTGGGGGTCTTCTGCGCCTCGACGGGCCCCCGGAAGCCCGGCAGACGGGCCTCCAAGTATTTCGAGAGCGCTGCTACATCGATTTGTGCGGCCTGGTGAGCGAAGGTGGTCATCGGCGAGCCCGTCACAAGTGCTGCGCGATTTCCCCCTCCCCGCTTGCGGAGAGAGGGTCAGGGTGCGGAGGGGCGGCGAGGGACTCTCTGCTCGGAGTGGGTCCCTTGCTCTCACCCAGGCCCTCTTCCCGCGCTGATGAAATGCGAGGCGAGGTTGGCGTGGCGCGGGGAGATGGAGGCATCACATCTTCTGGTTCGTGTACCGCCTGAGCTCGGCGCGGGCGACCTGGCGGCGATGGACGGCATCGGGGCCGTCAGCGAGGCGCAAGGTGCGTAGGCCGGTCCACATGCGGGCCAGGGGCACATCTTGGGTGACGCCCATGGCGCCGTGCATCTGCACGGCCTCGTCGGTGATCTCAAGCGCGATGCGCGGTGCGATCACCTTGATCTGTGAGATCCACGGCGCCGCCTCGCGTGGGGAGGCGGTGTCCATCATGTGCGCGGTCTTGAGGCACAGGAGCCGCGCCATCTCGATCTTCATGCGGGCCTCGGCGATAATGTCGTAGTTGGCGCCGAGCTGGGCCAGCGGCTTGCCGAAGGCTTCGCGCGTGAGGGAGCGGCGGCACATGAGTTCCAGCGCCCGCTCGGCTTGGCCGATCGCACGCATGCAGTGGTGGATGCGCCCCGGCCCCAGCCGGCCCTGGGCCACTTCGAAGCCGCGCCCGCGGCCCAGGATCAGGTTGTCCTTTGGCACCCGCACGCCCTTGAAGCGGATATGCATGTGGCCGTGCGGGGCGTCGTCACTGCCGTAGACCTTCATGGGGCGCAGGATCTCGACGCCCCTGGTGCCGGCCGGCACCAGGATCTGGGAGTGGCGCTTATGCTTCTCGGGCGCGTCCGGATCGGTGCACACCATGACGATCATGATCTTGCAGCGCGGGTCGCCGGCGCCGGAGGCGAACCACTTCTCCCCGTTCAGCACCCACTCGTCGCCCTCGAGTCTGGCCTCCATGGCGAGGTTGGTGGCATCGGAGGAGGCGACCGCCGGCTCGGTCATAACGTAAGCTGAGCGGATCTTGCCCTCCAGCAGGGGCTTCAACCATTGCTCCTTGTGGGCGGCCGAGCCATAGCGCTCCAGCACCTCCATGTTGCCGGTGTCGGGGGCGGAGCAGTTGAAGACCTCGGGCGCCAGGCGCGACCAGCCCATCTCCTCGGCCAGGTAGGCGTATTCCACGGTCGTGAGGCCGTAGCCTTTGTTGGAGCCGGTAAGGAAGAAATTCCACAGGCCCCGCTCCCTGGCGGCGGCCTTGAGGCCCTCCAGGATCTCGGTCTGGCGTGTGGTGTAGACGAAGCGGTCACCGGCCTTGCCGATCTCGCCCTCGTACTCCTCCTCCACACGTATGATCTCGTCGCGCACCATGGTGCGCACTTTCTCGACCAGCGGTTTCACCTTGGGCGTTATGCCAAGGTCCATGCCATGGGTCATGCGGGCGTTCTCCGATAGCTTCGTTCGAGCTTTGCGGCAATTCAACCACGCTCACCCGGTGGTGAGAAGAATCGACGTCGCTGCCCCGCATTGCACGCTTGCCGCGGCGGTCCAAATTCTGTAGCGCATGCGCCATAGGCGCTTGCTAGAGGACGAGACCTGGTATACCGCATACCAGGAGAGCGAACCTCGCTGATCTCAGGTGGAACGTATGGCAATCGACCCGAGGGGCGGACATCCCGCCATGGATTACCCCGAGCACCTGCGCACTTATCACGGCTTTCTACGTGCGACCATGATCCTGATCGCGTTCGTTGCGGCGGTGCTGCTGTTCCTGCTCACGCTGGTCCCCTGAGGTCGCTCCTGAAGTTTGCTGGCGCCGGACGGCGCGGGGATAACCGCGGCCCGCAAGAGGCCGCGCAGGGGGGGCCATGGTCACGATAGCGGTAACGGGAGAGCGGGACGGGGAGCCGCGCGTGGCGGTTTCGCCGGAAACCGTCAAGAAGCTGACGGGGCTCGGGTGCGCGGTGCGCATCGCGGCCGGCGCTGGCGCGCAATCGCGCTTTTCCGACGCAGTGCTGCAGGTCCAGGGCGCGAGCATCGCGGCGAGCCCGGCCGAGGTACTGGCTGGGGCGGATATCCTGCTCAAAGTGCGCCGGCCCTCGGCCGAGGAGGTGAAAGCCCTGAAGCCCGGCGCCATCGTGGCGGCCATGCTCGCCCCCTTCGACGACCGTGCCGGTCTCAATGCGCTGGCGGCTACCGGCGCATCCCTGATGGCCATGGAGTTCATGCCGCGGATCTCGCGGGCGCAGTCTATGGACGTGCTGTCGAGCCAGGCCAACCTGGCGGGCTACAAGGCGGTGGTGGATGCTGCGGCGCACTTCGGGCAGGCACTGCCCATGATGATGACGGCGGCCGGCACGGTACCGGCGGCCAAAGTGTTCGTGATGGGCGTGGGCGTGGCCGGGCTGCAGGCCATCGCCACGGCGCGGCGGCTGGGCGCCATCGTCTCGGCCACCGACGTGCGACCCGCTACCAAGGAGCAGGTGGCCTCGCTGGGCGCCAAGTTCATCGCCGTGGAAGACGAGGAGTTCCTGCAGGCGCAGACCGCCGCAGGCTACGCCAAGCCCATGTCAGCGGAATACCAGAAGAAGCAGGCGGAGTTGATTGCCAGTCACATCAAGAGCCAGGACATCGTCGTGACGACCGCGCTCATTCCCGGCCGTCCGGCGCCCAAGCTCGTCTCCACCGCCATGATCGAGAGCATGAAGCCGGGCTCGGTGATCGTGGACCTGGCGGCGGAGCGGGGCGGCAACACCGAGCTTACCAGGCCGGACCAGGACGTGGACCACAACGGCGTGCGGATCATCGGGCCCACCAATCTCCCCGGCGAGGTGGCTGTGAACGCGTCGAGTCTCTACGCCAAGAACCTGCTGGCTTTCCTGGAGACCATGATCGACAAGAAGGAGAAGGTCTTGAAGGTCAACTGGGACGACGAGATCGTCAAAGGCACGCTGGTGGCGCGCGACGGCAAGATCGTCCACCCTGCCCTGCAGGGGGTGTGAGATGAACCAGCGTGAAGCTCGCGTTCCATCGCCTGCTCCAGGCGCCCCCTCCCGGTTGTCGAGAGGGGCGGGGTGCGGGGATTGCGGAACATCGAGGTTTGCGGTCGCCCCCACCCCTGACCCTTCCCCGCAAGGGGGAGGAGCGAGTGCGCGGCGTAGGTTGCGCAGGAGTGCTTGCTTGCTGGGCGCGACCTATGTCGGCACTACAACGGCCTTCGCGGCCGGCGGGGCGGATGTGAGCCCGTCGATCTATCAGCTCATGGTGTTCGTGGTGGCGATCTTCGTAGGCTACTACGTGGTGTGGAGCGTCACGCCTGCGCTACACACGCCTCTCATGTCGGTCACCAACGCCATCTCTTCAGTGATCGTGGTGGGCGCCCTCCTGGCGGTTGGCGTATCCCTGGTGGCCGAGGGAAGCCTGCTGGCCAAGATCTTCGGATTCCTGGCGCTCGCGATGGTGTCCGTCAACATCTTCGGCGGCTTCCTTGTCACCCAGCGCATGCTCGGCATGTACAAGAAGCGGGAGCCGAAGCGGTGAGCTGGTCGATGGTAGCGAACCGGACGGTCCTGACCGGCTGGGTCGCGGGGGCACTCGCCCTTTGTTTGGCGCTCGCCGCGCTCGTCAAACAGCGGCTGCCGCGGTCGCTCACGGCGATCATGGGACTGATCGTGGGACTCAGGGGGCTCATCGTATGCGCGGCGGTTGTGGGTGCCTGCATCGGCTCGGCCGCGCTGCATCTCGCCGTTCTTGACCCGCCAAGCATGTACGGAGCGACGACTGAGGAGGCCTGGGGCCTCATTGCCTATTCGGTCGCTCCCTTGGGGAAGCCGCTCCTGGTCGCAAGCATCCTCTTGCTTGCCTGGAACATGGCCAATCGCGCTATTCCGCCGAGGGGGGGCGTCCGATGAACGCAAACGTCGTCGCCCTGCTCTATCTCGCCGCTGCCGTACTGTTCATCATGGCCTTGCGCGGGCTGTCGAGCCCGGAGACTTCGCGGCGCGGCAATCTCCTCGGCATGACCGGCATGGCTATCGCGGTCGCCACCACGCTGGCGCAGATCGGCGCGCCGGACTCGCCGCTCACGTGGGCGCTGATCATCGGCGGGCTGGTCATTGGGGGCGGGGTTGGCGCGACCATCGCGCGGCGCATTCCCATGACGTCGATGCCCGAGCTGGTG